>JAZUBI010000135.1:0-16922 GCA_045638385.1 Eubacteriales bacterium | reverse complement strand
ACTTGTGTTTTTCCCCTCTTGCGGCATAGCCGCAATTCACCCCTTTGTGGCGCTTTCTAACGATAGGGAATTTCGCCGTCTGCGGACGGCGACCAAAACACGCAAAGCGTAGGGGGATAGCTCACTGCACCGCCTGTGCGGGATCGCGCGTTGGATCGGCGCAAGCCTTTGAAAAGGCTTGACCGAAACTTAACCTCGCTTCGCGCTGTTGACGTGAAGTCCCCCACAAATTGCAATTTATGTAAGCAAATCTAAAAAACAAAGCTCACACGGAAAATTCCGTGTGAGCTTTATTTTTTAGCTGTAAGTCTTATCGAAAAGAATTATTCAGCGTCCTGAACAGCCTCTTCTGCGCACTCGCAGCAGCACTCTTCCTCAGCGTCGTTCTTCTTGCAGGGGAGCTTGCTCTTAACCTTCTCAACGATCTCGCCGACCTTAGCCTTAGCCTCGCCGACCTTCTCGCTAACCTTAGCCTTAGCCTCGCCTACCTTTGCCTTTACCTTCTCGTTCTTGGAAAGGAAGTAAATAGCTACTGCTGCAGCTGCCGCTACAACTGCAATACCTACGCATACGCAGGTAATAACGATAGCTCTCTTGCGAGCTGCCTCTGCCTCTGCGATCTTCTTTGCGAAGATAACGCCCTTGATCTTGTCAGATACACCGGTGTAAATGGAACAAATCTTCATTTTTGTTTCCTCCTATTTTGAATTTATTTATTTTTAAAATTTTAGCAAAATTTTAATTTCTTCGTTACGCCTTAGTTCTTAAGGCTATGGATGGGCGCAGGGATTCTTCCGCCGCGGTTTATGAATTTCGCGGGAGAATATCTGTTTACGTCCATAATGGGTGCGCGACCGAGGAGTCCGCCGTAGTCGATGCTGTCACCGACTCCCTTGCCGTATGCAGGGATAACTCTTACCGCGGTGGTCTTTGTGTTAACGACACCTATTGAGATCTCGTCTGCGATGATACCGCAGATAACAGCCTCGTCAACGTCACCGGGAATTGCTATCATATCAAGTCCGACCGAGCAGACCGCCGTCATTGCCTCAAGCTTTTCAAGCGTTAACGCGCCTCTCTCTACCGCCGCGATCATACCTGCATCCTCGGATACCGGAATGAATGCGCCCGAGAGACCGCCTACGTGGCTCGATGCCATTACACCGCCCTTTTTGACCGCGTCATTGAGCATTGCAAGCGTTGCGGTCGTGCCGTGCGCTCCGCAGGACTCAAGTCCCATATTTTCAAGTATATGAGCAACAGAATCTCCGACAGCGGGAGTGGGCGCGAGCGAAAGATCAACGATTCCAAAGGGAGTGTTGAGCGCCTTTGCCGCCTCGCTTGCAACGAGCTGTCCGACTCTTGTTATCTTGAACGCCGTTTTCTTTATCACGTCGGCAAGAGTGCTAAGGTCGCAATCCCCCGCTCTCTTTATAGCGGAGCTTACAACGCCGGGACCCGATACGCCTACGTTGATTACGTTTTCAGGCTCGCCTATACCGTGGAACGCGCCCGCCATAAACGGGTTATCCTCCGGCACGTTTGCAAATACAACGAGCTTTGCACAGCCGATGCTGTCTCTATCCTTTGTAAGATACGCCGCTCTCTTTACCGTGCCGCCCATAAGCTTGATCGCATCCATATTGATGCCCGCCTTTGTGGACGCTACGTTGACCGAGGAGCAGACGAAATCTGTTTCGGCAAGCGCATCAGGAATTATGGAGATCATATTCTCGGCGCCCTTTGTCATGCCCTTCTGGACAAGCGCGGAAAATCCGCCTATGAAGTTGATCCCGAGCTCCTTTGCCGCTCTGTCAAGAGTTTTTGCTACCTTTATATATCCCTCGGGCGAGAGTGTTCCGCCAACGAGCGACACAGGTGTTACCGAAACGCGCTTATTTACTATCGGAATACCGTATTTCTTTTCGATATCTCCGCCAACCTTTACAAGGTCACGCGCGCTTGTGGTTATCTTATCGTATATCTTATCACAGAGTCTTCCCTCATCCTCGCTAACGCAATCGTAAAGCGAAATACCCATTGTTATGGTACGGATATCGAGGTTTTCCTCGTGTATCATATTTATTGTTTCGATAATGTCCTTCGTATTTACCATTGTTTTCGCCTCAGATATGGTGCATCGTGTTAAAAATGTCCTCGTGCATTACGTTGATCGCAAGTCCGCGCTCACGCCCCATGGCTGACAAAACATCTACGAACTCGGAGAAAGAGAGCTTAAGGTTGTCTATATCCGCAAGCATTATCATCGCGAAATATTCGCTGAGAACACTTTGTGAAATATCGACTATGTTCGCATCGTACTTTGCGCATTCGGTTGATACGCATGCTATGATACCGACCGAATCCTTGCCCGTTACGGTTATTACTGCTTTCATTTTTGGCCACTCTCCCAATATAGTTATATCCTATATTATTATACTACACTTTTCTCGAAAACGCAAGTTTTTTTTCACTATTTTTTGTCTTTTTTTTGTTTTTTCTTGAAATAGCCCCCCATTGGTGATATAATACATATAGAATAACGGCTTTTGGGAGGAAAGAATGGAAAATCCGACTCTTGAATATATAATAAAGCAAAAAAACGAAGGTAAGGTGATATTAAGAAAAGCGGGATTCATCCTTGGGATCTTGATGCTTTTCATCTCGCTTGCCGTCCTAATACTCAACCTATTCGCGCCCGCCCTATATCTCCCCTTTATCCTGCTTGATCTTGCCCTATGCGCGATGGCCTTCTTTATTGCATGGAGATTCTTCTTTTTGGAATATGAGATAATCCTTTCGGGCGGCGACATTTCACTGACCGTGATATACGGAAAAAGCATTCGCCGCAGGCTTGCTCTGATACCGATCGACTCGCTTTCCGAGGTTGGCATATACGACGACGGCGCATATGAGAAGCTTTGTCGCGCATCACTGCAAAAAAACTACGTTTGCGTATCAACGATGGCTGCCCCCACCGTATATTATGCCCTTTTTGAAGAGAAAAAAGAGCGTTGCGTTTTATATTTTGAGACCGACGAGAGAGGTCTTGCCTACTTAAAGCAAAAAAATTCCGGTGCGTTGCGCGCAGGAAACATAAAATAACACGGGACACGAAAGGACATAAAAATGAAAAATCAGTACGAAATAAAGGTGAAATTATCAGAGGAGCTTATGAGAAAGCTCATTTACGTCAGCGAAGCCGAGGGCAGAACGCCAAACAATCAATTCGTGTTTATGCTCCGCAACAACATTCAGTATTTCGAGCGCGCAAAGGGCAAATTTGACACCAAAAAGCTTGCCGCGATCGACCTTTCCGACTACGAGCAGAAGGACGGAGAGCAATAAAAAATCCCGCAGTCTTGCGATCTCCCTTGAGGAAAACCAAGTCTGCGGTTTTTTTTACAAATAATTTATGATCTCTTCAATTTCATCTATAACGGGGCAGGAGCATTTTTCAAGCTTCTCTCTGCACTGGTGACCGCCCGCATATAACACGCAATCTGCTCCCAGAGCCCTTGCGGTCTCATAATCGTGCGTTGTATCACCTATCATCAGAACCCTTGCATCCTTGTTTTTCTCAATCCACTCATAAGCCAAAGCAATCTTGCTTCTCGCGTGGATATTATCAAGCCCCATGACCTCCGAGAGATAGACATCGACGCCAAGCTTTTTTAAGTATCTGTTCAGCATACCAAGCTCACACGCCGAGAGCACAGACTGCTCGACACCCATAGCCTTGACTCTCTCCATTGTCTCCTTGACACCGCGGCAGAGCTCTGCGTGCTCCGCATTTCTGTTATAGAGATCGACCCATATGGGCGCAAGATATTCGTAAGGCTCCTTGTCAAAGTCAAATCCGAGCCCTCTGTAATATTCCTCTATCGGAAAATCGAATATCTCCTTATATCTCTCTCGGCTTTCGATGACATTAAGTCCGCGCTCGGACAGCATCTTATTTACGGCATCGATCCCCGCCCCGGCATCGTCAAAGATCGTTCCGTTAAAGTCCCACATCAAATGAGTATATTTTGACATAATTTTATCCTCTTTTAAAACTAAGCCCCTGTCACTGACAGAGGCTTAATTCTTTATTTATCTGCTGAATCTTACTGCGCTTCGCCCACGGGAAGGTATCCCATCTCCTGGAGCCATGCGTAGTAAATCGTGTAGGGAGACTCGCCGTTGCCCTCATCGTCAACGTACGAATTGTTTGTCAGCATCTTGATATCAACAAGCGCGCCACTCTGAAGCACACCCTTTCCAACTGTGGTGACAAGCGTTTCGGTTACGAGAGATTCAAGGTCGTTATAGGTCGTGCAGAGCTGGATGTTGCTCCAGATCTCCTCGGAGAACTTCTTGCAGTTATCAACCTGACCGTTATAAAGCTGAGTTCCGTATTCAGCAAGTCTTTCGTTCATATCGAATCCGAGAAGAGGATCGATAAGAGCGTCGTTATTCTGAGCCTTTGCATCCTCCCAGTAATCTGCGGGGAGTCCTTCCTCTGCATATCCGATGAAGCAGTTACCGGTCTTGTTACCGTCCATCATGTAGAGGTCGTTGAGTCTTGTGAGAACGCCGGTGTCCTCGTCGATCATATAGTTAGGTGTCTGTCCGTCGCGGTGATCGCCCTGCTTTATACCGTACTGGAGGAGGTTCTTAATGTAAGGATCGGTATTGAGAAGGGTTATGACCTCCATACAAGCCTGTGTATTCTTTGTATTTGCGGACACTGCAAACATATTACCGTAAAGCGACTCCTCGTCTGCCATAGGATATTTTGCAATGTAGAGATAATATTCTCTGCCGTTCTCGTCGGTATATACGCCGTTGTTTTCCTCAGCCTCGCGCTTCATAGCGTGTGTGCCCTCAACAAAGTCGATAGCGTAATCCTTGATCTCTGCATCGTAGTTATCTACATAGCACTTGTTGATGTCGTATTCCTTAAGGCAAAGGAGTATATCTCTGTACTCGGGGTTCTCGATAAGGTTTGTGAACGCAAGCTCAAACTTTCCTCTTCCCGCGTTTTCGGGAGCACCGTAAAGCGCACCGACAACAGAGAAGTTATTGTCCTTGTTTATGCTGTAATCAAATACCTTGTTCTCATTATCCCATACATAATCGATATTCCAGTACCATACGAAGAGATCCATGCACTCCTTGAAGGTTGCGTTTATGGGAAGGATTCCGTTGGTCTTTTCGCTGGAGTAGATGTCCTCTACGAAGAATCTGCAATCTACGAGGTTCTCGAATGAATCGTATGTATATCTGTACTTGTCTGCGAGTGTCTTGTCAACGAGCATATAGGTGTATTCGCCTATCTGTACGTTGTTGGGGATCGCGTACGTCTCACCGTCAACCTTTACACCGTTGAGAAGTGTAGCGGAGATGTTGTAGGTAAGCTGCTTACCGGTTGTGCTTATGTGAGAGTTAAGACCGAGTATCCACTCGTTCTCGATGTACTTCATGTACATATCACGTCCCGAAAGATAGATGATATCGAGCTGGTTCTTTCCTGCCTCGGGGTATACAAGCTCCTTGATACCGTACTCGTTCTCAACGTACTCGTCCTCGCCGCCCGCAGATGCGTCCTGGCTGCTCCAGTTTTCGTACTTCTGATATTCGGGGAAGTATTTATAGAATGCCTTTTTGATCGACGCCTCGGATGCGTTAGGATCGTACGCCTGATATTCCTTTATATAGAAATCAAGTGCTCTCTGCGCGCGCTCCGCGTTCTTCTGCTCGGTTGCGTACTCATCCATGGACTTTTCCATAAGAGTGTAATACTCGTCCTCTGTATAGAAGAGAATATCAACGTTGGTCTTATAGTTTGCCTTTGTGACCTTAGAGATCTCAGCCTCAACGTCCTCATACGCCTTCATTGTTGCAAGCATATCGAGATATTTCTGGCTTTCCTTATCGCCGCCGCATTCCTTAGCGAGATAGTCGGCAAGCTCAGCATCTGTGTTACAAACCTTTTTCTCGGATATGATTCGCAACGTGATAGTCTTAGCTCCCGAGCTGTTTATATCAGCCTCTGTGCTCTGCTTGTTTCCACATCCCGTAAGAGCTACGGGGATGATCATTACAAGCCCCAAGATAAGGCAAAGCAATCTTTTCTTCATAAGAACCTCCAAATTTCCGTATCCTACCCACGCCGTGCGTGGAAACGGATAAAATGCTATTATATATTCTACCACAAACCCCGCATTTTGTCAAGTAAATATTTATTATAATATATATTCAAGATAACCGTTTTTTCGTGCTTGCGATCTGCAATTATGCACTTTCAACAAGCGTGCAAACGGCTTTTTGTGCATCAAGCACATTCTTTATGACTTTATTGCGGAGCGGTGATAATTTTTTTAATTTTTGACCGAAAAATATTTACAATTTATCAATCAAGAAATCCGCGAAGATGTCTTGCACGGCTGGGATGGCGGAGCTTACGAAGCGCCTTTGCCTCTATCTGACGGATACGCTCACGGGTGATCTTGAAGTCCTGGCCGACCTCCTCAAGCGTTCTGCTTCTTCCGTCATAGAGTCCGAAACGGAGCTTGATAACGTGCGCCTCACGGTCTGTGAGTGTATTGAGCTCGCGCTCGATAGTCTCTCTGAGCATTGTTGCCGCCGCTGCCTCTGCGGGAGCGGGTGTATCGTCATCGGGAATGAAATCGCCAAGGTGGCTGTCCTCTTCCTCACCGATAGGTGTTTCGAGCGATACGGGATCCTGCGATATTTTAAGTATCTCGCGGACTCTGTCTGCGCTGAGTCCTATCTTTTCGCCTATCTCCTCTGCGGTAGGCTCACGTCCGAGCTCCTGGAGCATCTGGCGGGAGTACTTTGTTACCTTGTGGATAGTCTCTACCATATGAACGGGGATTCTTATGGTTCTTGCCTGATCTGCTATCGCTCTGGTGATCGCCTGTCTTATCCACCATGTTGCATAGGTTGAGAACTTATAGCCCTTGGTGTAGTCGAACTTGTCAACTGCCTTCATAAGACCGAGGTTTCCTTCCTGGATGAGGTCAAGGAAGTACATTCCGCGTCCGAGATATTTCTTTGCGATTGAAACGACCAAGCGAAGGTTTGACTCGATAAGAGTCTGCTTTGCGTACTCGTCACCGCTCATCATCTTCTCTGCGAGCACCTTCTCCGCTTCTCCGCCGAGAAGCGGAATGCGTCCGATCTCCTTTAAGTACTGACGTACGGGGTCATCGATCGCGACACCCTCCTGCTCGAGTATCTTTTCCATATTAGCCGAGTTATCGAACTTCGACACCTCAGCCTCGATCTCCTGCTCAAGCTCTGCAAGCTCTGCGCCCGAGATGTCGGGAATATCAGCCGCAGCATCGTCAAGGTCATCGCAGAACTGATCGAAATCGTCCAGATCTCCTCTTTCCTCAAGAGCCTGATCGAGATCGTCGCTCAAAATACCGTTCTTGCTTATCTGGATAAGCTCCTCAACGCTTTTGGTCTCGGGGCTCTCTGCAAGATCCTCTGTTTCCTTGATCATTTCGTCATTCATGTTCAACATAATAATTTTCCTTTCCTTTCGACAAGGGGTTCCGGCGGGATCCGAAGATCCTTTAACGCCTTTTTATTTATTTTCCTTTTATTTTTTACTTATTGTTTTTCTGCGCCTCGCGCTTTTTATTGAGCAGGCTTTGTATCTCGTCTATCGAGTTCTTTCCCTCGCCCGATGCGAGCTTTTCTGCCTTCAAGGTCTCTACGCATTGGACAAGCACGTCACGCCCGTTAGCGGTCAGCTCGCGCCGTTTGCCCGCAAGAGCGTATAGTCTACCGACCTCCTCGACCGTAAAGCTCTCTCCGAGCAATGACATATCAAAGCCGTCTCCGCTCTCAAGCTCCATGATCCTCTCAAAGGCTCTTCTGTGAAACTCCGAGAAGAAGTCCGAGCCGTCAAGCGACACCTTTTTGGATGCTATCGCAGAGCGATGCTCGTCATACACGAGCATAAGTCCTATGATCGCCTCCTCGGCGCCTCTTGCTCTTATGTTTTTAATGCCGTCGGCATTTATTCTGTCTCCGATACCCGTGGCGTCGTTTCTCGCCTTACTCGCGACAGACGCTTTATATTCCTTTATGCGCTTTGCCCTTGCTCGCTCCACGTCGTTTTTCAAAACGCCCTCGCTGAGGCTAAGCTTCTTGGCGACGAGCGAGATATAGACCTCGCGCTCGACTCCCGAATATATCTCCGCAATGATCGAGCAGATCTCTGCGGCAGCCTTGATCTTATTATCGGGGATGCTTACGTCGTATTTGCGCAACACCGCGTCAAGCTTGAAATCAAACGCACTCTTACCCGCGTTAAGCAATGCTGAGAAATTATCTTTTCCGAATTTTTTGATGTACTCATCGGGGTCCTTTGCGCCCTCCATATTGAGGACCTTGACCTCAAGTCCGACCTCGGACAGCATTCGTATCGCCTTTCTCGCGGCGTTTTGCCCCGCCTCATCCGAGTCGTAGGCGATCAAGACCTCCTTGGTATGCTTTGCCATAAGCCTTGCCTGCTCTTGAGTCAAAGCCGTTCCGAGCGTTGCCACGGCGTTCTCAAAGCCTGCCGCGTGGCAAGCGATGACGTCCATATATCCCTCGCAGAGTATCATTCGCTCCGAGCAATGGTTCTTCGCGTAATTGAGCGCAAAGAGGTTTTTACTCTTTTTAAATCCCGGCGTATCCGACGAGTTTAAGTATTTGGGCTTTGAATCGTCCATAACGCGACCGCCAAAGCCGATTATGTCTCCCGACGTGCTTATGATCGGGAAAATGACACGGTTTCTGAAATAGTCGAAGGGTCTGCCTGTTTTTTGGCTCTTTCCGCACAAAAATCCGACTATCAGCTCTTCATCGGTGAATCCGAGCTTTTTCATATGATTTGTCAGCGCGCCGAAATCGTTTGGCGCAAAGCCGAGTCCGAATCTTTTAATTACTATCTGAGGAAGCTTTCTCTTGTTTACGAGATAATCCATTCCCTCGCGACCAAGCTTTTCATCGAAAAGGCAGGCGCGAAAATATTTTGCCGCCGCAAGGTTCATCTCATATATTCTGCTTCTCTTGACGCCGCCCTGCTCCTCTCTCTCGTCCGCTGTGACGGTTATACCTGCGCGTTTCGCAAGAAGCTCGACCGCTCCGGGGTAATCGAGATTTTCCGAGCGCATAGCGAACGTTATAACGTCGCCTCCCGCGCCACAACCGAAGCAATAAAACGACTGCGTTGCCGGGAAAACGGTAAACGACGGAGTTTTTTCGTTATGAAACGGGCAAAGTCCGCCGAAATTCGAGCCTGCGCGCTTGAGATTGACGTAGGAGCCGATAAACTCAACGACGTCGTTACGCGCGCGGATATCTTCAACAAGTTCCTTTGAAAATCTCATCTGCTCCTCCTCTCAAACACCTTTATCACTCACGCATAAATAATATACGCACAAATTTTGATTTTTACTTTTTTTATTTGCTTTTTTTCTCGTTTTTTACTGTTTTTTTCGCGTTTTTTCAGTTTTTTCTGTTTTTGGGTCAGTCGGTAACTATCTGCAGATCCTCTATGCCGAGCTCAAGCGCGGGGATATAGAGCTTTGACTCCTCCCTTGAAAACAGAATGCGCATGGGATAGCTTTTGATATAATACTTGTATTCGGTAATTATCTCTTCAAGCTTGCCGCCGCTCTCGCCGTCCGCAACGACAAGATGCGTGAGGTCAAGCGCAAGGTAATCGCACATACTGCGCACTCTTGCCGCAAGATAATTCTCTGCCTTTGCAAGCTCTACTATCTCCAAGCTTACCGCAACGCCGAGCGGCGTGCTTTCAGCCGCCCCTGCCGCCTCTGAGACAAACTCCTCTACCTCGGATATATTCTCCTCACTGACGGAAATTCCGAGAAGAAGGATATCGTCCGCTCCGAGTCTTGCCATCTCGTTTATAAGCGCTATCTCATATGCCTTTAAGATCTCGCGCTCGTACTTATCCTCGCACTCCATCCATCTTACGTGGATATACGCGCAGACTCTTGCCCCGGCGTCCTTTGCATCGGCGCAGAGCGTTTCAAAGGATGCGCTTCCGTTATTTTCCGAATTAAAGCTTTCGGCTATCTCGAAATAATAGTCAAGCTCACCGTATTTATGTGATACGCAGACCGAGAGGTCGTTTATATCCTGCCTTACATAGTCATAAGGGCTTACTCCGAGCGGAAAATAGTACGCCTCGACCGCGCTTACAATTTTTCCGTTTGATTCGTAGTCTGTTCTGTGGAGCTCAAACGGCTGCTCCGGCGCTATCTTTTCTGCTCTCCGTCCAAGCATTATGCCGACAAACACCGAGATCAGAAAAGAGAGCAATATGAAGGCTATGACCGACATAACTATCGGTACGCCCCGTCTCTTATACGGCGACGAGGAACGGCGCCTTGAATATTTTTTTATTCTGTGCCTTGCCATCTTTCGCCTCCGTCATTTTTCCTTATTTTCTCTTATTTTATCTCCGCAAGCACGAGGCTCTTGTAATAATCGTTGGGAGTGAACGCGATCGCGTCCTTTTGTCTGTCCACAAGCTCCTTGAGCACCGCATACTGATAATACTCAACCAGCTCGTCCGCGCGGGGAGAAAACTCGCTTCTCACCTTGGGAACGCGCATAAGGATGTAATATCCCTCGTCAAGCTCTATGATCTCGCTGACTCCGTACTCGTCAAGTGCAAATGCCACCTCATCGTATTTTTCGTTCATCTGCCCGTGGGTTATATAGAAGTCGTTACCGGTTACGCTGTATCCCTGAACGAAGGGCGCTTTGCCGATCTCTGCTCTCATCACGTTGAATCTTTCGCTGTCACTTTCAGCCGCAAGCAATTTTCCAAGTGCCTCCTCCGCACGAGCTTTGGGGGAGCGAGGGTCTCTGTTAAAATCATAGCGGCTCTCGTCCTTCGGGAAGAAGATGTGGATCACCTTTATGTAATCCTCGCTCTCCATAACGTAATCGACGAATTTATCGAGGTTAGACGAGTTATACTTGACGGTCTTTCCGTCCTTGATAAGATGCTCAAGAAGCGCGCTCTCAAGGTAATTCACCTTAAAAGTGAGGCGCAAAAAGGCATCCGTGAGCTTTTGCTCCTTAAGCCACGCCTTGTATTCGTCCTTGCCGCCAAGCTCCTTGTATATGTCCTCTATCGAATTGTTTACAAACTTTTTAGCTTCCTTTGAGTCGGTATCAACTCCGTATTTTTCGCAAAGAGAGAGTATTGCATAGTTATTTTCAAGCTCGCGCATAACTATGCTCTGGAGCTCCTTTTCGTACTCCGCCTTCATCTCGTCCGAAAGAGTTGAGTACTCGCCGTATTTCTGGTCGAGCGCTCTTTGGTTGATATAGGTAATGTATCTTAATTCCTCGTATCTCACCTCATATCCCGCGCACTGACCTACGGGAGCCGCCTCCTCCTTGGTGCTTTTGATCGGCATAATAGGCCCGAGATCGAACACGAAAACGAGTATCACTCCGGCTATCGTTGCAAGCACCATGCCTATGACGACAGCAAGCGCAACCTTTCTCTTTTTTGTCCATTCCTTCTTTTTCTTGCTATTTCCCGCCTTATCGGCAAGCTCGGATTCGGGCAAATTTATTATCTCTTTATTCTTCAATTTCTTTCCCACCCCATACTGAGTTTTGACCTCGGATCGGATTTTAAAAACATACTCCGTCCATTGTATCATATTATTATACATTATTATTGTGAATATGTCGTGAACAATGCGCAATTATGCAATGATATTTTTTAAAAACAAAAAGCACACGGCATATATCAAAAACGCCGTGTGCTGTTGATTCAATTATTTGTCTGTGCTGTTGCAGCCCTTTTTAGAGCAGGAGCACTCATACGGACAGCCTATACATTTTTTGCCTTTTTTCTTTTGCTTTACTATGTAAAACACCGCTCCGCAGAGTGCCAGTGTGATCAATGCTATGATGGCTATATCTATAGGTCCCATATGCTCCCCTTTCCTTGAATTATGCTCTCTTTACTTTTCTGTTTTTTATCGTAAGGAAAATTGTGACGAGCGCAAATACTGCCACAACGACCCATCCGACTATCGGCATCCATGCCTCTCCAAAGCCCTCGCCCGTGACGAGTGTTCCGAAGAAAAACGCAAGGAATCCAACCGTGTATCCGACCGCTAACTGCAGGCTGATTCCGGCGAAGAGCCACTTTTTGCTCTTCATCTCGGCATTCATCGCGCCCATCGCCGCAAAGCAAGGCGGCGTGAAGAGATTGAACATCAAAAACGCAAGTCCCGCTGCAGTTCCGATCCCCATCGAGGATGCAATCGACGTGCCGGAGCCGACTATCTCAAGCTCCTCGCCGATAAGATGCTCGAAAGCATACAGAGTTGCAAGCGTTCCGACCACGCATTCCTTTGCCACAAATCCCGTAACCGCCGCCGCGGCAAGCTGCCACGCGACTACTCCGACTATCGGGGCTACCGCATAGGAAAGCGGGAATGCCACGGTCGCAAGTATCGATTCGTCCGCGTGCTCCGCAACCGTAAATCTCCAAGTGAAATTCTGCATCATATAGATGATGAAATTCGATATAAGTATTACCGTTCCCGCCTTGATAAGATATGATCTGCCGCGGTCAAGCATCGAGCCCGATGCTCTCTTCAGACTCGGCAGCTTATACTCGGGAAGCTCGATTATAAAGAAGGATCTCTGTCCCTTATGTCCGGTTACCGCGTTCACAAGGAGCGCGCAGAGCAATATGATGAGAATGCCGGCAAAATACATTGCTGTTCCAACCCATCCCTCTCCGGGGAAGAATGCGCCCGCAAAGAGCGCGATCAAGGGAAGCTTTGCTCCGCAAGGCATAAAGGGCGCGAGCATTGCTGTGGCGCGGCGCTCTCTTTCATCTCTTATCGTTCTGCATGCCATTACTCCGGGAACTGCGCATCCCGTTCCGACAACGAAGGGGATGACCGATTTTCCCGAAAGTCCCACTCTTTTGAATATGGGGTCGAGCACAACTGTCGCTCTTGCCATATATCCGCAATCCTCAAGGAGAGCGATCAAAAAGTACATTACCATTACGAGCGGCAAAAATCCGACTACCGCGGAAATTCCCGCGATTATGCCCTCAAGCACTATCGCCTGAAGCAGGATATTTGCGCCCGACATCCATTCTGCGACTCTCTCGCCAAACCATCCGATACAGTCGGTAAGTCCCCAAACGTGGTATCCGCTCTGAAGGTCGATCCCGTTTGCGAGCCACTCGCCAAGCCATGCCTGCGAGATCTGGAAAACAAGGAACATAACGAGCGCGAAGAGTGGCAGACCGAGCCAGCGGTTTGTCAAAAGCGCATCGATCTTATCCTGCGCGTTTTTGGCACTTGTCAGCACCTTTCGCTTCTCTACCGCTTTGACTATTCCGTTTACGAAGGCAAATCTTTTTTTATCCGATTCCTCTGCCTCCTCGCGGCTCTCTATCCTTTCTTCGCCTGTGCTAAACGGTGCGCTCTGTGTCCTGCCCACCTGCGCTATCGCCGCCTCAACGACCTCCAAAAGTCCGTCTCCCACGGTCGACTCGGTATCTACGACAGGGCACGAAAGAATCCTTGAAAGCTCACCTGCGTCTATCACGGTCTGCTTTTTTCTATTGATGTCAGCTTTATTGAGCGCAACCACCACAGGTATTCCGAGCTCTAACAGCTGAGTGGTAAAGAAAAGGCTTCTGCTGAGATTGGTAGCGTCTACGATGTTGATTATAACGTCGGGATGCTCGTTTTTTATGTATTCACTTGTAACGCTCTCCTCGCTTGTATAAGGAGACATTGAGTACGCGCCCGGAAGGTCAACGGCTATTATCCGCTCTCCCGAAGGGCAAAACGCCCCCTTTAACGCGCGCTCCTTTTTGTCTACGGTAACGCCCGCCCAGTTTCCGACCTTTTCCTGACTGCCCGTCAGCGCGTTATACATGGTCGTTTTTCCGCTGTTCGGATTACCCGCAAGTGCAAATTTCATCTGTTTCTCCTGATCTGTGGCTATGGGTTAGCTTAGGCTAACTCGTTGTCAAAAAATATGTGCTCGCCGCGAATCTCGCTTTTTCAAGCGACCTCTATTGCCTCGGCAAGCGCATTGTCTATGCTATACCGTCCGTCCTTTATCGCAACCACGCATCCGCTCCTGCGGCGTGAGATAACGGTTATCGGCTCGCCCGCATAGCATCCGAGCGAGAATAGAAAGCTCTCAAGATCACGGTCTCCCGTATTGACCAAGCTTACCTTATATTCTATTCCCTCAAGGGCTGTTCTAAGCGTCATACCTTCTCTACCTTTCATTGGTTCGGGGTATTAGTTAGCATATGCTAACCGTGAATATTATATCTCTGTTTTTCTAATTTGTCAAGTGTTTTTTTGAAATTTCAGGCATTTTGTGAAAAAATATACTTTCACTACCCCACATTGAAATCTTTTTTTGTTGTTTTTGACGAACAGCGAAAAGGCACGCAAAGGTGTTTAATGTCCTTCAATGCGCATTACATTTTTTTAATTTTCCAACTTTTTCAGTTTAGTACTGTACAAAAGCGAAAAAATGTGGTAAAATGTACTTAATGATATAAATCTGCGCGTTTGGGGCGCAATTTACGAAACGGAGGACCTTTAAATGAGCACCGAATACACTATACCGCTATCACAGGTTGAAAAGGAATTCTCACTTGAACGAGTTACAGTTCCCGATAATTTCGATTCCCTTTTAGTCTCATCCCCCGAGGTCTGGAGACCCGGTCTTGCGCTTGCGGGATTCTATGACATATTCGACAACGACAGAATCAGCGTTATCGGTAACGCGGAATATACCTATCTTTCAGGTCTCGACGCAGAGGACAGAAAAAAGAAGCTCAGCGATTTTGCCGAGCACCGTCCCGTTGCAATAATCTTTGCGCGCGAGCTCCCCGTTTTCCCCGAGCTTTGCGAAAAGGCAAGCGAATTTGGTATTCCCGTATTCATCTCAAAGGAAAAGACGAGTCCGCTCATAGCCTCTCTCATCTCCTCGCTCAACACGCACCTGGCTCCGAGACTGACACGCCACGGCGTTCTCGTCGAGGTCTACGGTGAGGGTCTTCTCATACTCGGAGACAGCGGAATCGGTAAAAGCGAAACCGCGATCGAGCTTGTTAAGCGCGGTCACCGACTTATCGCTGACGACGCGGTTGAGATCAAGCGCGTTTCCGCCAAAACACTCGTTGGATCCGCTCCCGCGATAATCAAGCACTACGTTGAGCTCCGCGGTATCGGTATCGTTGACGTTCGCCGCCTTTTCGGTATGGGAGCTGTCAAGGAGACCGAAAAGATAGACCTTGTTATCAATCTTGAGCATTGGATACAGGGCAAAATGTACGACCGACTCGGTCTTGACGAGGAAACTATGGAAATCCTCGGAAATCATATTCCGTCGATCACTATTCCCGTTATGCCGGGACGTAACCTTGCAATTATCCTTGAGATCGCGGCTATGAACCACCGCCAGAAGAAGATGGGATACAATACCGCCGAGGAATTCAATAAGAGACTGATGGAACAGATGGGTATCGTAGAATGATCCTTATCGCATACACAAGAAATTGCGGTGACGTCTCCGATCTTGAAAAAGAGGCTCGCAGGCTCTTTCCCACAAAGAAATGCGCGGAATATATAAGCAAGATCTGCGGCGCGGCATCCGAAGAGTCGGTTTGCGAGCGGCTTTCGGCGCTTGTGCTGCTCGGAGAGCTTTGCAAGGAGCAAAATGTAAGGACAGATTCTCTTTCGCTCGTGCGGGATGCCTGCGGCAGACCTTATTTTGAGGATTCGCCGCTCGATTTCAGTATTACGCACTCGCACGGCATTTCTGCCGTTGCACTCTGCGATTCGGGCAAGGTTGGAATTGATATTGAGGCGTCCGAGCTTGATGTACAAAGGTTTGTAAAGCTCGCAAGGAGATATTTTTCGGACTTAGAAGCTGAAAAGGTCGAAAAAGCCCCTGAGATCTTCGCGCAACTCTGGACCGAAAAAGAGGCGGCGTTCAAGGTCATGGGCGGAAGGCTTACAGATCTGCTTTCCACCGACAGCGACCTGCTTAAAAAAAGCGGATTGTTTTTTGACTGCCGCGAGATATACGGCTATCCCATGACTATTTGCACAAATAAAGAGCCGCAAGATATAAAAATAGTTGAAAAAAGCCTTTTAAAATAACGAAAAGCCGCATTTTTCTACTTAAGGCGCAAAATTTTTTAAAAAAATTTCAAAAAAGCTATTGACAAGGTGATCCGATTGTGATATAATAGGCAAGTCGCAAGGACATGGCCCATTGGTCAAGCGGTTAAGACGCTAGCCTCTCACGCTGGAAACTCGGGTTCGATTCCCGGATGGGTCACAAAAAATAAAGAAGGGGTACCCAGGATACTCCTTCTTTATTTTTGCTAACCCCTCACCGAATCTGAGCCCGCTTGCTATGCGCTTTGCGCGTAGCAATTCTATTTGCGCCATAAACCCTTTGATTAAAGTTAAATCTTGGCGCAAATGTAGGGTTCAGATTCCCGGATGGGTCACCAAAAATAAAAGCAGAGTAGCATCGCTACTCTGCTTTTATTTTTGCTAACTCCTCACCGAATCTGAGCCCGCTTGCATTGCGTAAGCAATAATTTGAATGTATTTTGTACTACATGATAAATTTTGATTTGTCGGGGAGTTGCACACACCGTAGGGCGGGGGCTTGCTCCCGCCGCTTATTTAAAAATCTAATTATTTTTACGGCTGTAAATCTCCTTCGATTACGCCTTGCGTCCGTAGGGGAGGTGCTTGCTCCTCCCGCAAAAGAAACAGTTATAAAATCCTTATGGCTAAACAAGAAACAAATGCTTTAGAACGGGAGGAGGCGTGGGGTTC
>JAZUBI010000134.1:0-7725 GCA_045638385.1 Eubacteriales bacterium | reverse complement strand
TCAATGATATTTTCTTTTATTGCATAGTCTATTGAGCTTTGCTCCAAGGTGATGGCGCTAATGTAAAATCCAAAGCGCTTCAATACCTTTGCGTAGCTTCCACCGAGAAGTCCAAGACCGACTATCAATATTTTTTTACTTACGTCAACTATCATGATAATGTTACCTCTGCTCCAAGTTGTCTGATATCCTCGAAAAATCCGGGATAGCTCTTTTTAATGGCTTCGGCGCCCTTAATAGAACCGCCGCTTTTGGAAAGGATCACCGACATAGCCATCACGATGCGGTGGTCGTTGTGTCCGTCAAGAATCTCACCTTGGTAACGAAGTTCTTGCTTTGGAACAATTATTTTGTTATCGCCAAAGATGAGTCCGCCGCCGAGCTTTGAGAGTTCTTCGTGCATAGCCGCACCTCGGTCGCTTTCCTTGGCTTTGAGCCGATCTGTTCCCGTAAATGCGGCGCCGTTT
Source organism: Eubacteriales bacterium (assembly GCA_045638385.1). Classification (GTDB taxonomy): domain Bacteria; phylum Bacillota; class Clostridia; order Oscillospirales; family CAG-272; genus SVTX01. The sequence continues at coordinate 7,258 of JAZUBI010000134.1, read as the reverse complement.
TTTAGGGCGGCAAGGGCGAACAAAACGGGGCCAAGGTCGGGACAATCGGATATATCAAGCGTAGGTGTACCGGTGCAAATCTTTTTGAAATAATCGGCATACACCTTATCACCTTGCAAGCTGTCGGGATTTAAGTTTCCAACGTGTATTTCAGAACCGATGTGATTGAAAGCATCAAGGAACGCGGCGTTTGAGTAGTCGCCCTCAATTCTGCCCGAAAAGTTGCGCATTTTGAAGGTCTTGATCTCAATTCTATATTTATCCTTAATCGCCACATCAGCACCGAAAGATTTAAGCGCAGAGACGGTCAAATTGATATACGATCTGCTTTCAAAGGGCGGAAGGATTTCGATAGACGAATCCTTCCCTAAATACACAAGTGCCAATATTAGCCCCGTAATAAACTGACTGCTGATATCGCCTCGTATTTTGTAGTTACCGCTTTTAAGACTACCGCACAGTGTAACGGAGTTTTTGTCTTTTTCAAATGTGAAGCCGTTCTCTCGGCACAGTTCTTCATAAACACCAAGAGGTCGTTCAAGAAGTCGCTCGCTGCCGTGCATTGTTACTTTTTTGCCCAAGCACAGTGCAAGAGGAATAAAGAAGCGAAGGGTGCTTCCGCTTTCTCTGCATTGAAGGACAGGATTTTCGGCTTGCATAAATCCCCTCGGATCAATGACTACCGTATCCTTATCTGTCGTTATAGTTGCTCCTAACGCTTTCAAACAGTCAATGCTTGCAAGGATATCCTCACTATAATCAACTCCCATCAGTGTACTTTTCTGCCCCGACAAAGCTGCTCCAATGAGATATCTGTGTGCCATACTCTTGGAAGGAGGGGCATCTATTGTTCCGTGCAGTTGGCACGGCTTGAATGTTGCTATCATCGTATCAATTCCATTCGTTTTTCTAATATGTATTCCACTTCCGCTTCGGGTGTCGTCATATCGGGAACAACAATGTCGGCGGTTGCTTGGTATATGCCTATTCTTTCGTTATAAAGCTTTACAAGCTTATCATCAGTATTGGAAAGCGGTCTGTCGCCGGTTGCACGAAGCCTTGAAAGCTCTGCGTTGATAAAGAGCAGTTTACCGTTTCGCTTGAGAGAGCGCACGTTTTCTTCTCGCAAAATAGCACCGCCGCCCGTGGATATGATGCGACAGCTCTCGGAGGATACATCACGAATTACCTCGGTTTCCAAATCACGAAAATACCTCTCGCCTTTGGTGGCAATCAGCTCCTTGATCGTGCATCCGCATCTCTTTTCGATCTCTGTATCGGTGTCGATGAACGTATATCCATCAATATTGATGAGTTTGCCAACCGTGCTTTTTCCACTTCCGGGCATACCCGTCAGAACAACGTTTTCCTTTGCGGAAAGTACGGAGGCAAATACTCGGTCTGCGACCTCTTTTGCAATTTCGGTATCAAGAAATTTTTCCACCGCAACGACCGCTTGCATCACAAGCATATAAAGCCCGCCCTCGGCTTTGATTCCTCTCTGTTTGGCATCAAGTACAAGATTGGTGCAAAGAGGATTATACACCGCATCGATCACGCCGTCAAGTCGTTCAAACGTGGCAATATCAATAGGTCTTGACTCGCAATCGGGATACATTCCCGAAGGAGTCGTATCGATGATAACATTCGCATCCGAATGAAAAACCACGGCTTCCTCATAGGTGATATATTCATCAGTCTTTCTTCTGCTCACCACAAGCACCTCGGATGCTCCCATATCGGTGGCAACAACACGCGCCGTCTTGCTGGTTCCGCCTGTGCCGAGAACCAACACCTTTTTCGCATTTAACTCCACTCCCACGCGCTCGATCAGAGCCATCATTCCGTAATAGTCGGTATTGTAGCCGCAAAGCTTGCCGTCACGGTTGACGATTGTATTGACTGCACCGATACGCTGCGCGATCTCGCTTACAGAGTCAAGATAAGGGATAACTGTCTGCTTGTATGGAATGGTAACGTTGATCGCCGCAAAGTCCTTGGCTTCAAAGAAGGGCTGTATTTCTTCCTCGGTGAGCTCTATCAGCTCATATTTGTAATCGGCAAGCCTTGCGTGGATCTCTTTTGAAAAGCTATGTGTCAGCTTTTTGCCAATGCATCCGTATTTTTTCATGATCAAATCCTACTTGAAAGTTATTTAAGAAAGTCCGTACCGAAACACATTGCCAAAGCATCACACAGAACGATAGCGGATGCCGCATCCTGAACAACTCTTGCTCTGTGAACGATGGCAGGATCATGTCTGCCTCTCGGCTCAAACACGGTCTCGGTCAACGTCTTGAAATCTACGGTGTTCTGCGGCTTGAATATGGTTGGTGTCGGTTTGATAGCGGTGCGGAAGATGATGGGCATACCGTTTGTGATGCCGCCGTTAATACCACCGTTATTGTTGCTAACGGTTATTACCTTGTCGTTTTCAATTTTCATTGGATCGTTTGCTTCGCTTCCGCGCATATCGGCAATAGCAAAGCCTGCGCCAAACTCAACGCCTTTGACGGCAGGGATGGAGAACATCATATGCGAGAGCATACCTTCCACTGTATCAAACCAAGGCTCGCCAACTCCTCGAGGCATTCCGATGATTGCCGTTTCAAGCACACCGCCAACGCTATCACCCTCGGATGCCGCCGCAAGAATGGCTTTGCGCATCGTATCTCCACTTGCTTCATCAAGCACCGCAAAGGGCTTTCCGTTAAGCTCGTTTATATCCCTTTTGAGATCCTCAAGCTCTCTGTCTGAAACACCTGCGCATCTTTTTACGTGCGTTCCGATATAAATACCTTTTTGCTCCAAGGCATATTTGCAAATAGCGCCTGCGGCAACAAGTGCCGCCGTAATGCGACCGCTGAAATGTCCGCCACCGCGCGAGTCCTGATAGCCGTGATACTTGCACTCTGCCGTATAGTCTGCGTGAGAAGGGCGGGCAACCGTTTTCATCTGCGAGTAGTCGCCGCTTTTTACATTTTCATTGGGTATGGGAATCGTGATAGGCGTTCCCGTAGTCGTGTCATCCACCACACCGCTGACGATTTTGTATTCATCCTTTTCACGTCGAGGCGTAGAGATCTTACCGTCGGGACGGCGAAGAGTGAGCATATGCGCGATATACTCGTGATCGATTTTGATTCCGGGCGTAAATCCGTCAATCACCGCACCAATATATTCTCCGTGGCTTTCTCCAAACAAAGTTACCGCCACGCTGCTTCCAAACGTATTTTTCATTCTGTCAAACCTTCCAAAACCTTTTTTGCCATATCGATCACATCAAGACAATTCATCTTTTTCATTTCAAAACTGCCAATCTCGGTCACCGTAGTGACGGAAACGCTATCGCCATCAGCCTTTTTATCGTGGAATGCCGCCTCTGTGATCTTTTCCCAATCGTATTCGAGAGCACGATAGAGGTTGCATTTTTTCAAAACATCAATCACTCTCGGACGGATTGCTTCATCGCACATAGGAATCATTCCAAGAGCCACACATTCACCGTGATAAAGCTCACTCATTCCCTCGCTACTTTCAATGCCGTGACCGATGGTGTGACCGAAATTTAGTATCCTGCGAAGCCCCGATTCCTTTTCGTCCTGCTCGACTACGTTCTTTTTTATACTCAGTGAGCGAATAATGATCTCGTCAATATGGCTTGCAATATTATTGTTCTCGAAAATGTCAAACAACTCCTTGTCGGAGGTAAGAGCCATCTTGACGGCTTCGGCAAGTCCGTTGGAGATTTGCCTTTCGGGAAGTGTTTTTAAAAGCTCGGGATCGATCAACACTTTTTTTGGCTGATAGAATGCGCCGACGATATTCTTCACGCCTCCGAAGTTAATAGCGGTTTTGCCTCCGATAGAGGAATCAATTTGAGAAAGGAGTGTAGTGGGAATATTGTAGAAATCAATTCCTCTCATATAGGCGGATGCGGCAAATCCCGAAAGATCACCGACCACACCGCCACCCACCGCGACCACGCAATCCTTTCGTGAAAATCCGTTATCGAGCATCATCTGAAGCAGTTTTCCAAACACATCAAGGCTTTTGGAGGCTTCGCCCATTTCCACCGTGCAGATAATGCCTTCCTTGCATTGTGCCGCAAGTGTTTTGGCATATTTCTCGGGAACTCCGGTGTCAGTAACGACAATAACTCTCCTATTCAGATTTAAGTGCTGATTTGCGCTTGCAAGAACACCTCGTTCTACAACGATGTCGTAGCTGACCTCGCCTAAATTCATATGAATCGTCATTTTATCACCTTATATCTCGGTATGGGTCGCAAAAGTGCCTGCCACTTTGAGACGGTCGCATACCTTGTTTAATTCTTCGAGCATCTTCTGTCCGTTCTCTGTGTCGGTCGTGCCGTCAATTTCTACGTAGAAATAATACTGCCACGAGTGTTTTCTCATGGGTCTTGAACGGAGCGCCGTCATATTATAACCGTACTGACCGATGATTGCGATCGCATTTGCAAGAGAGCCAACTTCGTGCTTGACGGTAAACATCAGCACCGTGCTTGAAAGCGACGGGGAGGCTGCTTTGACCTTGGAGAGAACCACAAAGCGAGTGGTATTCTCACCGCTTTTATTGATATTTGCCTCAATCACCTTGAGTCCGTATATCTCTGCGGTTTCCACGCTCGCGATCGCACCAAGCGATTTATCGTTTGCCTCGGCAACCGTTTTGGCGGCAAGAGCAGTATTGGTGGCTTCCTCAGTCACAAAGCCTCGCATTTCAATATAATCGTGGCATTGGCTGAGCGCTTGCGGATGGCTCGTTACTTTCTTGATATCGTCAACGGTCGCACCGTGTACCCCTAAAAGATTTTGATGAATCTCAAGCTCATAGATGCCGTTGATGAACAGACCTCCCGAGAAGATCAAATCAATGGTTTGACCAACCTCTCCCGCATAACTGTTCTCAATTGGAAGTACGGCAACGTCGCTCTCACCTCTGACAACCGAATCATAAGCCGCCTTGAAATCACTGTACGAAACACGGTTTCCTTGGGGAAATATTCTGCCTGCTGCGATGTGGGCAAACGCGCCCTCCACACCGCTATATGCAACCTTGAGTCCACTTTGCAAACGGTACTGATAGGCACGGGAGAGCGACATCAAGTGCTTCAAATAGTCGATATAATACCCTTTCAAGACCTCATCATCAACGAGCGCGGAATTCCTTTCAATTACCGCATCCTCTCTCTTCTGATCGAGTATGGGGAGTCCGAACTCCATTTTATGCTCACAAACCAGCTCGGCTGCTCTCATTCTTTTGACGAACAGCTCAGCCATCTGCGAGTCCACTTCATTGATGATCTTTCTTGCTTCTTCTAACTTGTTTGACATATCTATCATTCCTTTATCAAAGCTTATCTGCAAGATCGAGAATGAGCTTTTCGGTCTTTTCCCAACCGAGGCAGGGATCGGTGATGGACTTCCCAAAAATGTGTTCCTCGGGTTTGCATGCACCGTCCTCAAGGTAGCTCTCGATCATAAGTCCCTTTACAAGTCGCTTGATGTCTCCGTTCTGGTTGCGGCTGTGTACGATGTCCCTGGCGATACGGACCTGCTCAAGACACTTCTTGCCCGAGTTGTTATGGTTGGTATCGACAATAATAGAGGGATTGGTAAGATTAGACTTTGCGTAAAGCTCTTCAACGCGAAGCAGATCCTCGTAATGGTAGTTAGATGTGCTTCTTCCGGCGTAGTCGATGAAACCGCGAAGGATAGCGTGCGCATACGGATTGCCGTCGGTAGAAACCTCCCAACCACGGTAAATGAAGGTGTGACCGGACTGTGCGGCAACGATCGAGTTCATCATAACACCGAGATCACCGCCCGTGGGATTCTTCATTCCGACAGGAATGCCGACACCGCTTGCGGTCAGTCTGTGCTGCTGATTCTCTACCGAACGCGCTCCAACCGCAACGTAGGAAAGAAGATCCGAAAGGTAGCGGTGGTTTTCGGGGTACAGCATTTCATCGGCACAAGAGAAGTCGTAATCGCGCAGAGCCGCCATATGAAGCTCACGGATGGCAACGATGCCCTTGTACATATCCGGTTTTTCCTCGGGATCAGGCTGATGAAGCATTCCTTTGTAGCCCTGACCGGTAGTTCTCGGCTTGTTCGTGTAGATACGAGGGATAATGATGATCTTATCGGCTACCTGCTCCTGAACTTTGCGGAGGCGGGAAATGTATTCAAGAACAGGCTCACGATGGTCGGCAGAGCAAGGACCAATCACAAGAAGGAATTTATCGGAGCTACCGTCGAAAACGGCACGAATTGCCTCGTCACGAGCGGCTTTTACCTGCTCCATACGTTCTGTGAGTGGGTATTCTTTCTTAACCTCCTGGGGAATCGGAAGCTTTCTGTGAAAATTCATTTGCATTTTTATTTACCTCTTTTCATATTTTTCGATTTAAAATAATAAGTCCGCCCTCGGTATGCTGAAAAGCACGACGAATGCGGACTGTCCGTATTGTATCATTCAAGGATAAGTCTTATCTCTTGAATTCAATCTGCGGGCAGCCCTTGCTGTAATAGTAAAAGTAATAAGAAAACTTGTTTGCAGTCATGACTTTTCTCCTTCTTTTTGTCGGTTTGGTCTTGGTTTATATATGAAAAATAAAAAATCCGCAATTCTGTTATGCCCCAATGGCACGACGAATGCGGACTGACCGTATTTTTGTTATTCCGAAAATCTAATCTTACTTCTCGGATTTCACAAAAGTCGGGCAGCCCATAGCAAAGTAATAATAATAAAACTTATTCATAAACATGGCTACTCCTCCTTTGTGATTTGTTGTTATACATTATACGCCTAAATTGGAAATTTGTCAATAGAATTTAATAAAAAACCTACTCTATAATGTAAAAAAATAAAGAATGAGGTGCGACAATTTCAAGGATTCTTTTAATGCTTCTGAACGGAGTAGAGAAGCCTACTGCTTGTTTTGTCGTCTTTTGTCGAACGATTTATAACCGCGAAGAATGTCGAATCCATTGACAAGATATGGAAATAAATGGTATAATCATTCAACTGATACATAACAGGTGATTTATAACAAAGGAGATATAAAAAATGCCACCTAAATTCAAATACGCAAAGAATGAGATATTGCAAAATGCATTAGATATTGTTCGTGAAAATGGAGCAAGTGCTCTTACAACAAGAACGCTTGGAAAGAGGCTTGGCACGACACAAAGCCCTATATTCTCAGCATTTGAAAACGTTGAAGAATTAC
>JAZUBI010000133.1:0-16916 GCA_045638385.1 Eubacteriales bacterium | reverse complement strand
TCTACCGAGCGAGAGAGACGGTGTATCTCGTCTATAAAGAGAACATCGCCCTCCGAAAGGTTTGTCAAGAGAGCTGCGAGGTCGCCCTGCTTTTCGATCGCAGGTCCTGAGGTCACTCTTATATTTACGCCCATTTCGGTTGCTATGATGTTTGAAAGAGTTGTTTTTCCAAGACCGGGAGGTCCGTAGAGCAACGTATGGTCGAGCGACTCTCCGCGGAGCTTTGCGGCGTCAATGTATACCTTAAGGTTTTCCTTCGCCTTGTCCTGACCTATATAGTCATCAAGAGTTTTTGGGCGGAGGGAGACGTCTGTATCCGAGTCCTCGGCGGAAAATGACGTTGATACTATTCGGTTTTCAAAATCGAATTCTTCATCGTTGAACACGTTGTCTTTCTCCTTTCATTTTCCTTATTACATAAGTAGCTTGAGGGCTTTCTTGATGATCTCCTCAAGTCCGAGATTTTGGGTATCGATGTTCTTGAGCACGTTTTGCGCCTCGGCTCTTGAATATCCGAGAACCATAAGCGCGTCCTGCGCCGCGCTCATCTTGCCCGAATTTGTGGGAACTGCGCGGGCAGAGGGCTCAAGAGTTTGCGCGGCAACGCTCTCAATGTCTGTTTCCTTCATAAGCTTGTCCTTAAGCTCAAGTATAACGCGCGCGGCAGTCTTAGGTCCTATGCCGTTTGCCTTTGCAATGGTTTTTCTATCCTCGGTGCAAACTGCGAGCGCGAATTTTTCGGGTGTGAGGAGCGAAAGAATTGAGATCGCCGCCTTTGGTCCGACTCCCGAAACTCCAAGCAGCATCTTGAAGGATGAAAGCTCTGCCTCGTTTGCAAAGCCGAAGAGCTCAATGCCGTCCTCGCGCACCGCCATATATGTGTAAAGCTTAGCATCGGGTGCGCTTTGAGTGTGCCTTGGAGGAAGGGAATTGTAGGTGTTTTCGCTTATTGTCAGCTTATATCCGACGCCGCCCGCGTCAATGACAGCGGTGGTTGGATTTGCATATGCGAGCTTGCCCGAGATATAGTAAAACATTTGTTACGTCCTTTCTTGTAGGAGCTATCTGTTAAATTGATTTTTTGTTGTTCTTTTTCTTCTGTGAATCGTTGTTTTCTTCTTTTTTAGGCTCCTCGACAAAGAAAACTCTTTGCATGATCCAAAGGCCCTTGATCTTGCTTTCGAATACAACGAGAAGCGCAAAAATGACTATTGCCGATCCCGTGATAATGATACCGACCGTTGCAACTGCGGGGCGGTAAAGGAAGCGGATATCGTGCTTTCCTGCCTCATCGATCTCAAAGGAGAGGAGCGCACTGCCTACTGCGGCTTTTGTATCTACCTCTTTGCCGTCAACGTATACCTTCCAGCCCTCGTCGTAGGGGATGGTTGTTAAAATAGTTCTGTTGTCGGTGAGGGTTGTGATCGTTCCGCTGATATCGTCGTCCTTATATTCCTCATCAATTACAAGCTCCTCGCGCTTGATCCTTTCGATGACCTCCTCGAAGAGCTCCATATCAACGTAGTAGATGTAGGAGTCCTTGACTGCTGTATAGAACTGACCGCCGCTGACCGTATTGTCGATGGTTACGGTGAGCCTATACGACTTCCCCTTTGTGTAACCGAGATGGACGATTCTGTCGTTACAGTTGGAAAGCGAGGTCGTTCCGTCGAATATCTGAAGCGTAGGTGAGCTGAGCTTTATAGCACGGGAATAGAAGGCAGGGAAATATGCAAATATTTCAACGCCCTCGGGAACTGTGTAGGTGTAGGTTATAGTCGAGCCCTTACTGCCGGAGTATCTGTAATGTCCCGATGATTCTGCGGCGGTTACACCTGCGCTCAACAGAGGGCTTCCTTCCTGAGTTGCGGGCTTGAAGATCTCAACCGTCTCTTCTTCGCCGAGTATAGCGGTGTAAAGCGCGTTTATTCTGTCAAAGGGAGAGAGGTAGCCGCCCTTGTTATATCTCTTATCGTCCTTTTCTACCCATGTGTTATGATCCTTGAAGTTGATGCTGTAAATTCCGTTTCCTGATGCAAACGCCAGCGAGAGGGCATACGGGTTTTGATAAATGTTGAGCTTATCTGCGGAAATGTGCTTGTATTCTTCAGATGACGTTTCCTTGAGGAACTTATCTGTTGACATGCTTGCATATTTTGCATAATCCTCAAGCGACAGAACGGGGGCTCCGTAAATATCGCTGTAATCGCGTGCGGAAATTATATATTTGAGTCCTATGAGAGAATCGTTTACTATGCTTCCGCCCTCGTAGCGAGTTCTGTGCGATGAGCCGAAATATCCGAGTCCGTGGATAAAGCTTATCGTGTCGGAGTTCAGCGTTGAGGTGGTGCTTGTAATTCCCTTAAGACCGAGCGCAAAGTTGTCGTTATCCTTACGCCTTGTTGTTATCTCGGATCTGTAGAAGCCTTTATCGTAGTCCTGCAGGGTGTCTGCCACCGGAACCATAAGCTTCTGGAAGTCGTTATATTTGTAATACTTTGTGAATGCAACGTCCTCGTCGAAATCGTCAAGGTTTGAAATACCGCTCAAGAAGACCTCAAGACATACCACGCCGACGAGCACGGCAGAGACGAGATCCTTGTTTTTCACGCGGCGCATTGCTCCGATTATCAAGAGATAAGCTGTGAGCGCGAGTATCGTCAATATGACGGTTGCAAAGCCGTGGATCTCGAATCTTCCGGCTTCGGGACCGTAATTGAGAGCCTCGAGCTTGGCGATATAATCTTCTTCGAAATTCTGAACGAGGATAACGAAGAACATAATGAGCGCGGAAATTCCCGCGATGCTTCTGAGACTGAATTCCTCGATTGATTCAAACGCACGGAACGCAATGAAGATCAAAAGGAAGCAGAACATAAAGCTGTATCTGTTATTCAACCACTGAGGCTTCTGGAATCCATGCCAGATAAGGTCGAATACGCTTATTGAGAAGCTTAATACGAATATGAGCAGGAAGATCGATGTGGCTGCCTTTTCTCTGAACGTGAATTTCTTTGAAAGGAAGAAAAGAGGAGCCAAAAGCACGGTGAGCAAGCCGCAATATACAAAGGGCAGACCGTCTATTCTTACGGTATCGTAAGAGGAGGGGAGCATCTTGAACATGATATCGAAGATGTCAAGTCTCAATGCAAAATCCCAAGAAGGATCGGTAAATTCGTTTTTACCGAACTGGAGCGAGTAGTACGCGCCCATTACGATGACCGCCGCCATCATGATAGCTAAGAGCGAGAAAAAGCCTATTCTGAGGAAGGACTTTAAGTAATGCGCCTTTTCGCTCCAAGGATTGTTTGCGTTGTTGTCCTTGTAAGCGTACATATAGTAGAAGAAGTAGAGCATTACGAAGATACACACCATGTATCCGATGTAAAAGTTGCTGGCAAGTGTAAGCGCAAGCATTATTACGAAAAGCTTGAATTTACCGTACTTTACGACACATTCTATTCCGTAAGCAACAAGCGGGAGCCACATTACGGCATCCATCCACATTGTGTTGTTCTGATGAACGACACAGTATGCGCTGACGGCGTAAAGTATTGAAAAGGCGATTACAGTGAGCTTGTTTCTCTTCTCAGAGTGCTTGTGGAGGAAGAATCCCATCGTTCCGCCGCAGAGCGCCGCCTTTATCATAAAGAGGACGAGGAGGAATTCCTGTGTTTTGCCGTCGGGGAAGAGGCAGATCAGATATGAGAAGGGGCTTGCGAGATAGTATGCGTACATCCCGAGGAACTCGCCGCCAAGGCTTCGCGACCAAGAGTAGAGGAGACTGCCTCCCTCAAGAACGGTCTTCTTGAGTGCCTCAAAGAAATATACGTACTGACCGTTAAGGTCGAGGACGAGCACCGTTCCGTTACCGAACGGGTAAAGTCCTCTTGTGAGATACATTAAGAAGAACAGGAACGCGGGGATTCCTGCGGCGAGAATCAGATAGCTGTATTCATCGAATACATCCCTGAGTCTCTCTTTGAAGGATTTTTCGGTATTTATCGTAATGTCACAGCCTCTAAACTGTTGTTTTTTGCTCATTTTTTATTTTTCCTTTCAAAAAATAGGTGAATCAGTCGTTTTTGATGGACTTGACCGCTTTTTCGAGCTTTACGCGGTCGAGTGTCATATCTCTTCCGCAGCTCTGGCAGAGGATACGCACGTCGCTTCCGACTCTGAGCACCTTGAATAGCTTATTGCCGCAGGGATGCGGTTTTTTGAGCTCAAGAACATCACCGATGTCGATTTTGAGAATGCTCATTTCGTTTCCTCCTTTACACAAGCGATATACAACCCAATTATAACACATTCGGCGCCAAAAGTAAACAATTTTAGATAAATTTTCTATATGTTTACAATTTAAGTTAATATTCTATTTGACAAAACCAAATTCTTATGATATAATACATAAGATATGATAATGGGGGAATATGTCCTTTTTGGAGTTTTCGCGAGTTATCAAGCTTTATTTCGGAGGCGGAAAATGATCATTCTCGGTATAGACCCGGGCTACGCTATCGTAGGATGGGGAGTAATTGAATATTCGGGCTCTAAATTCAAAACCTTGGGCTACGGCTCTATTCAGACACCCGCGGGGTTGCCTATTGTTGATCGCCTTGAAATGATCTATCGCGGCATGAAGGAGCTTATTGAAAAGTATCATCCCGACGAGATGGCAATCGAGGAGCTGTTCTTTACGAACAACCAAAAGACAGGTATCGTTGTGGCGGAGGCGAGGGGAATAATCCTTCTTGCGGCACGACTTGCGGGGATCAAGATAGGGGAGTATACTCCGCTTCAGGTCAAGCAGGCGGTCGTGGGATACGGTCGCGCGGAGAAAAATCAGGTAATCGTTATGGTTACGGGTCTTCTCGGACTTAAGGAGCCGCCAAAGCCGGACGATACGGCGGACGCGCTTGCCATCGCCGTTTGCCATGCGCACAGCGGCTGCTCAAGGCTCGCAAGCTATTACAATAAAAACACGGAAAGTTAGGTACAAATTATGTGGTGCAGTGATAATTGGAAGGATTACGAATTACTCGATGCTTCTGACGGAGAGCGTCTTGAGCGTTGGGGAAAATATATTTTGGTGCGTCCCGATCCGCAGATAATTTGGAAGGGTGTTGCACGTCACGCCATGTGGAACAAGGCTGACGGTGTTTATAGGCGTTCTTCAAACGGAGGCGGAGGCTGGGTCAAGCAAAAGACCCCCGAATCCTGGGATATTGCTTACGATCATCTCGGTCTTAAGTTCAGGCTTAAGCCTATGGGCTTTAAGCACACCGGACTCTTTCCGGAGCAGGCGGCTAACTGGGATTGGTTCTCGGAGCTTATAAAAAAGGCCGGAAGACCGATAAAGGTCCTCAATCTTTTTGCGTACACGGGCGGTGCAACGGTTGCCGCGGCTAAGGCGGGAGCGCAGGTCGTTCACGTTGATGCATCAAAGGGTATGGTGGCTATGGCAAAGGAAAATGCCGCTCTCTCGGGACTTGAGAACGCTCCTATCCGTTATATAGTTGACGATTGCAAGAAGTTTGTTGAGCGTGAGATCAGACGCGGAAACAGATATGACGGAATCATTATGGATCCCCCCTCATACGGCAGAGGCCCCTCGGGTGAGGTCTGGAAGCTTGAGGATTCGATAGACGAGTTTGTGGGTCTTGTTTCGCAGGTGCTTTCGGACGAGCCGCTCTTTTTCCTTATCAACTCATACACCACGGGACTTTCTCCCTTGACCATGAGCTACATTCTCGATCTTAAGGTTAAGAGCAGATACGGCGGTAAGATCGAATCCGGTGAGCTTGGTTTGCGCGTAACGCAAAGCGGCGCTCCTCTTCCTTGCGGAGCAAGCTCGCGCTGGACTGCCGATAAATAATTTTTCACAAACGGAGGCATTTATAATGTCTTACATCAAGGTAAGAAATTTGAATTTTTCATATAAGGACGACGACGGAAATCCCGAAAGCGTCCTGCGCGACCTCTCGCTTGATATTGAGAGGGGCGAGTACGTTGCGGTGCTTGGACACAACGGATCGGGAAAGTCTACTCTTGCAAAGCTCCTTAATCTCGTTATAGACGACTATGACTTTTTTGAGGGAAGCATTGAGATAGACGGGATAGAGATAAGCTCTCCCGATATGACCGAGGACGATATATACGAGCTTCGCAAGAAGGTTGGAATGGTATTCCAGAATCCCGACAACCAGATAGTGGCGACAATAGTTGAGGAAGACGTGGCGTTCGGCCCCGAAAATCTCGGTCTTCCGAGAGAGGAGATACGCCGACGTGTTGACGAGGCACTCGCTACCGTCGGAATGACCGATTACGCGCGCCACGAGCCGCACAGACTTTCCGGAGGACAAAAGCAGAGGGTGGCTATCGCGGGAATTATTGCGATGAGACCCGAATGCATCATTTTTGATGAATCGACCGCGATGCTTGACCCTATGGGAAGGCGCGAGGTCGTTGATACGATGGAAAAGCTCAACCGCGAGGAGGGCAAGACGATAATCACGATAACTCACTATATGGACGAGGCTGTAAGAGCGGACAGAGTTGTGGTGATTGATGACGGAAGGATAATTCTTGACGGCAAGCCCAGCGAGATATTTGCAGAATCGGACAAGCTTCGCGCATGCGGACTTGATCTGCCGCAGTGCTCGGATCTTATTTTAAGGCTTCGTTCGCGCGGCATAGAAATTGAGGGTGAAATTAACACACCCGAGCAATGCGCGCTTGCTATCTTTAACGCATTGAAAAAAGGATGAAATTAAGCCGCGTTAGCGGCAAAGAGGAAATAATGGCAAAGATCACAGTAGATAACGTATCGTTCGTTTACAGCGCGGGAACACCGTTTGAGGTGAAGGCGCTTGACGGCGTATGTATTGAGATAAAAGAGAATACGGTGACCGGAATTATCGGTCATACGGGCTCGGGCAAGTCTACGCTCGTGCAGATGTTCAACGGACTTGTCAAGCCGTCGGCAGGAAGGATACTTCTTGACGGAGAGGATATTTGGGCAAAGCCGAAGGAGATCGGACGAGTGAGATACCGAGTCGGTCTCGTTATGCAATATCCCGAGTATCAGCTTTTTGAGGACACGGTTTGGGAGGATATTGCCTACGGACCGAAAAACATGGGGCTTGATGAGGACGAGATAAAGGCTCGCGTCAGAGAATCTGCGGATTTTGTAGGTCTTGACGTTGATGCGCTTGCAAAGTCTCCCTTTGATCTCTCGGGAGGTCAGAAAAGACGTGCCGCTATTGCGGGAATCATGGCGATGAGACCTGAGGTGCTTGTTCTTGACGAGCCGAGCGCGGGTCTTGACCCCGCAGGCAGAAATTCTATCTTTGAAGGCATCAGGAGATATGCTTCTGCTACGGGAGCGGCGGTCATCATCGTAAGCCACAGCATGGACGATATGGCGAAATATTGCGAGGAGCTTGTCGTTATGTCGCACGCTAAGGTAGCTATGACGGGCAGCTGCAGAGAGGTATTTTCTCGTTGTGAGGAGCTTGAGAGCATAGGACTTGGCGTGCCTCAGATGACGAGACTTGTGATGCTTCTTCGCGAGAAGGGCATCGATATTCCTACGGACATTTATACGGTTGACGAGGCGGAGCAAGCCCTTTGCCGTATGATGGGAGGTGCCGTATGAATAATATAGCACTCGGTCAATACTATCCTTCCTCCTCTGTTATGCACAGACTTGACCCGAGGATGAAGATCATAATTGCCATCGCTTATATCGTTGCGAGCTTTTTGTGCAAAAACGTTATAAGCTTTGGGCTTCTGCTCATCTCGGCGTTTGCGCTTATTCTGCTGAGCAGAATACCGATAAAGGTAGTGATGAGATCCATTAAGGCGATCATTTTCATAATGGTATTTACCGCGATCCTCAACGTTTTCTGGACTAAAGGAAGCGCGGATGAGCTAATATTCTCATGGAAATTCATATCCATCTACGAATCAGGAATATACAACGCGATATTTATTGCGGTAAGAATCGTGGCAATGATAATAGGAACGAGTATATTCCTTACCTACACCACGACTCCGATACAGCTTACAGATGCGATAGAGCAGCTTTTGGCTCCGCTGAAGCTTTTGCACGTGCCTGTTCACGAGTTTGCAATGATGATGACTATCGCGCTCCGCTTTATTCCCACGATCGTTGAGGAGACAGAGAAGATAATGTCTGCTCAAAAGGCAAGAGGCGCTGATTTCTCTAACGGCTCTATCGGAAAAAGAGCGAAGGCTCTTATTCCGGTGCTTATTCCGCTGTTTATATCTGCTTTCAGGCGCGCGGGTGAGCTTGCTACCGCTATGACCTGCCGATGCTACAGAGGTGGTAAGGGCAGAACAAAGCTTAACGTTTTGCGCTTTTCATACAGAGATTTCGTTGCGCTCTTCTTCCTTGCGGCATTTATTGCCGGAATTATTCTTTTGAATATTTTTGCTCCCGGATATTCGATGTGAGGTGGATATAAATGAAGCTTTTATTGAGAATCTCCTATCTTGGTACCGATTTTTGCGGCTACCAGATACAAAAGGACAAGAGGACTGTGCAGGGTGAGCTGAATGCTGCCGCGAAAAAGCTTTTCGGATGCGATTGTGATATTACGGGCTGCAGCCGCACAGACAGCGGAGTGCATGCAAGAGATTTTTGCGTTACTGTCACCGAAAAGGGCAAGAACAGCCTTGAAACTGAGATAGACATCAAGAAGATACCGCGAGCTATGTGCGCGCATCTTCCGGAGGATATTTCAGTCAAAAGTGCGGAATGGACAGACAGCTCGTTTCATCCGAGATATGACGTTAAATACAAGGAATACGTTTATCGCATATACAACGGCGACGTTCGCGATCCCTTTGAGGAGGGCAGATCGCTCCATCTTTTGCAAACGATTGGCGACGGCGATCTTGAAAGGATGAACAAGGCTGCGGCAGGATTTGTCGGAAAGCACGATTTTGCAGCTTTTATGGCATCGGGCTCTACCGTTGAGTCGACTATAAGAGAGGTGTTTTACGCCGACGTGAGTCGCGAGGGAGACGTTGTAGTTTTTCGCGTGGCGGCAGACGGATTTCTTTACAATATGGTAAGAATAATGGCGGGAACTCTCATTTCCGTTATGCAGGGCAAGGTAGCACCCGAGGATATTGAGGGTATAATTTTGTCCCGTGAGCGCGAGAGGGCGGGTATGACCGCGCCTGCGCACGGACTTTATCTAAACAAGGTCGTTTATTGATTTTTCAGAAAAATTCTCAGAAAGGAGGGAACACATGGCGCGCAGAGAAAAAGAATCCGACGTTTCGTTTCTCGGCAAGATTCTGATCGTCTTTAAGCCTATCTACAAAAAGATCAAGGATAAGAGGATCATACACACCGCACTTGAGCGGCAAAAGGAGCTTGCAAACTACACGTCGAACGAGTGCGCGGAGGAGGCAAAGCTTTCCTACGGCTTCTCGCTCGCTAAAATCGTGAGTGCTATATTGCTTGTGTCCCTTCTTTTGGTGACTATCCTTTTCGGTGGAAGAGCTCTTTCATACGAAAAGGTATATTACATGTTTAAGGACATAAGCTATATAAAGAGCTTTGGTGAGTCGATGCCGTCTGTGCTCAGCTATTCGGAGCCCGTGCAAAATCAGGTGTTCTGCTCCTTCAAGGGCGGTCTTGCCGTTGCAAGCGACAGTGAGATCAAGACGTTTACCTCGACGGGAAGAGCTACGATGTCGATGGGATCCGAGTTCAGCAATCCCAAGATGTCCGCATCGGATCAGTATTTGCTGATCTACGACCAGGGAAGTAATGCGTATTCTATTTACAACTCCTTTACATTGCTACACAGCGAGAGGCTTGATTATC
This sequence comes from Eubacteriales bacterium, assembly GCA_045638385.1. Lineage (GTDB taxonomy): Bacteria > Bacillota > Clostridia > Oscillospirales > CAG-272 > SVTX01. Next base: position 7,048 of record JAZUBI010000133.1, on the reverse strand, counting down.
CTATCAGTTATGCGGAAATGGCTCCTAACGGCAGCTTTTTGCTCGTGACCGGCTCGGAGCGATACGTGTCTGTTGTGAAGATATACGATTCCGAATTCAGACCCGTTACAGAGTACAGTAAGAATGACAGAGTTATATCTGCATCTCTTTCGACAGACGGACGGTATGCGTCCGTGCTTTCGATGGATGCAAAGGAGGGCGGAAGCGTCACTTATCTTAACGTGATCGACTGCAATAAAAACGAGGTGGTCTCAACCCTTACTTATAACGGCTCGATGCCTTATAAATGCAGTTTCCTGACCGACGACAGGATCGCTGTTATTCTTGACAATAAGCTATGCGTTGTCAGTAGGAACGGAAAGCTGCGTGGAGAGTACTACTATCCCTCTTCTCTTGAGCGTATTGCCGTTGAAGGGGACAGAGTTGCATTGCTCTTTTCCGCTGACGGCTCAAGCAGTCAAAAGATCCTTGCTGTTTTCAATAAGGAGGGAAAAATGACACGCAACGAACTGATCCAGGGTAGCGTGCGTGACCTTGAGCTTGGCGATGATGCGGTGTATCTGCTTCAAAGCGGAAAGGTCTTGCGGATAAATATCGCTATCGGAGGCAAGGACTATTATGAGGTCGACACTGTTGACGCCTCTCTCGTTGTTTTCCATGACGGAAAGGTTGCGGTTTGCACCAAGGCTTTGGCAAGATACATATCCTTTGATTGATCATTTGTGCGAAAGGGGCTTTTGCTATGGCTGTAACGTTTGACATTATTTTAGCGGCGATATTTTTATGGTTTGTCATAAGATATTGGATGTTTGGCTTTGTCCGTTCAATATTGCGCGCGGGAAGATTTCTTGTTTCTCTCGTGCTTGCGGCGATATTATGTCGCCCGTGCGCTCTTTTGATCTCATCCTTTTCGGATGAGGGCGGAGCGCTGATCCCGATATGGGGATTCGTTTTTGCGTTCATCGCGGTTTATTTGGCTTCGAGCATCCTTATAAAGCTCATCGGAAAGGTGAAAATCCCTATTGTGAGCGGTCTTAATAAGCTGCTCGGACTGCTGCTTGGCTTGATAGTCGGTATTCTTATAACCTCTGCTCTCGGCACGGTGATATATACCGTTCTTGAGGTAATAGTGCTTATAAATCCCGAATCTGTCGCAATGGATGCCTACTACGATTCCTATTTCTTTAGGTTCGTATATAATTTGAGAGTATTTGAATTCATCAGAAATATAATTTGAGAAAGTGAAACCCTTATTATGGTAATGTGTTCTAATTGCCACAAGCGTGTGGCGGTGATCTTCGTAACGAAGGTCGAAAATGGGGAGAAAACCTCGCAGGGACTTTGCGTTAAGTGCGCTAAGGAGCTTGGTCTTCCCATCGAAAATATGCTTGGTGATATATACAACAAGATGGGTATATCCCCCGAGCAGGTCGAGAGCATGGAGGACGAGATCGCTGACGCTATGGGCGATGGCGAGGACGGTGGAGCTCCCGCTATCGATCTTCCCAAGCTTTTCAAGGACAGCGGTCTTATGGATACATTTAAGTCTTTATCCGAAAATATGCCTACGCCGGCAGATGACGGAGGTCCTAATATCGTTCCTATGCCTAAGGGCGGCGAAAAGCGCAAAAAAGATGGACATAACGGCAAAAATCAGCCTAAAAATTATAAATTCCTTACGACGTACTGTAAAAATCTTACCGAAAGCGCAAGAGAGGGAAAGCTTGACCGTATAGTCGGACGCGATAAGGAGACCGAGAGAGTTATCCAGACGCTTTGCAGGCGCCAGAAGAACAATCCATGCCTTATCGGTGAGCCCGGAGTAGGTAAGACGGCTATTGCGGAGGGTCTTGCGATCCGTATTGCTGACGGTAACGTGCCGTACAAGCTTAAGGACAAGGAGCTTTTCCTTGTCGATCTTACGGCTCTTGTGGCAGGAACGCAGTTCCGCGGTCAGTTCGAGTCCCGTATCCTCGGACTCTTAGCAGAGGTTAAGGAGCACGGCAGGGCTATTCTTGTGATCGATGAGGTTCACAATATAGTCGGCACAGGTGATGCCGAGGGTAGCGTTAATGCGGCGAATATTCTCAAGCCCGCGCTCTCTCGCGGAGAGATAAGGATAATCGGTGCTACTACACTTAATGAGTACAGAAAATATATCGAAAAGGATTCTGCTCTTGAAAGACGATTCCAGCCCGTTACGGTAAACGAGCCCTCGATAGCTGAGGCGGTTGAGATGCTTCGCGGTATAAGCCACTATTACGAGTCCTTCCATCACATAAGGATCCCCGAGGAGATACTGCGCTCTGCCGTTGTTCTTTCAGAAAGATATATAACCGACAGATATTTGCCCGACAAATCGATCGACCTTCTTGATGAGGCGGCTTCCAAGCTTTCGCTCTCATCGGGTGAGCTTAATGAGTCGCTTGAGATAAGAGATAAGCTCCTGGCGCTCAAGTCGCAAAGGGAGGAGCTTGAGGTGATGATAACCTCCGATGACAAGGAAAGTCAGAAGAAATATGAGGAGATCGCCAAGGTGCAATCCGAGGAGATGAGACTTGCCGCAAGACTTGACGATATTCAGGGTGCTTGCGATGCTATTGTTTTGACTGAGGAAAATCTTGCGGACGTTATCGAGCTTTGGACCGGTATCCCCGCAACCAATATTACCGCAAACGAATACGCAAGGATCGATTCTCTTGCAGAGAGACTTAAAAAGAGACTTGTCGGTCAGGACGTAGCGGTCGATGCGGTCTCTCGTGCGATAAAGAGAAACAGAGCGGGAATTTCATACAAGAGAAAGCCTGTTTCGTTTATTTTTGCAGGTCCTACCGGAGTTGGTAAGACCGAGCTCGTAAAGACTCTTGCGGCGGATCTCTTTGACTCTCCCGAAACTCTTATAAGGCTTGACATGTCCGAATTTATGGAGAAGCATTCTGTTTCGAGAATCATAGGCTCTCCTCCCGGATACGTTGGATATGACGATGCCGGTCAGCTTACCGAAAAAATACGCCGCCGTCCTTATTCGGTCGTTCTTTTCGATGAGATAGAAAAGGCGCATCCCGACGTTATGAATATTCTTTTGCAGATACTCGATGACGGAAGAATTACCGATGCGCACGGAAAAACCGTTAATTTTGAGAACGCGGTTATCGTTATGACAACCAACGCGGGTTCCGATAGAAGAAGCGGAGTTGTCGGCTTTACCGGTGACGACACAAAGACCGATGCGGAGAGAACAGAGAGAGCTCTTGCGGAATTTTTGCGTCCCGAATTTATCAACAGAGTTGATGAGGTTATCACCTTCCGCTCTCTTGACAAGTCGGATTTCTGCAAGATAGCGGTGATCATGCTTGACCAGCTAAAGGATGCTATTGCGGAAAAGGGCATTGCGCTCAGCTATTCTGACGAGGCTGTAAATCTTATTGCCGAAAAGTCGTTTTCGGAGAAGTACGGCGCGAGAAATATGCACAGATATATACAGAAAAACGTTGAAGACAAGCTTGCTGAGCTTTTGATCGCCGACTATACAAGAAGCTTTTCAAAGGCAGATATCAGCGTTATTGACGGAGAAATAGCCGTCAGCTGTGTCTGATAAGATCAGTTAGTTTAAGGAAAGGAGGAGGCTATAATGCGTAAAAAATGGCATTCTTTAAGTGTTGCGGACGTTGAATCGATGCTTAAAGCCGACGTTTTGGACGGACTTTCGGTCAGAGAAGCGGGAACAAGGCTTGAGCACGAAAAAAAGCGTGACGGCGGAGAGAGATTCTCACTTTTTGTTCCGAAAAAGAGATCTTTGTTTAAGTGTGTTACTTCATTTTTGCTTTCGCCCGCTATCCTTCTCCTGATCTTCCTCTCGGCATGTGCGGCATATTTCGGAGACAGAGTCACGGGTGTTGCGGTCATGCTGATAGCTTTGGCGGGTGCTTTGATATGCGGATTTATATCCTCACGCGCTCGGAAAAGCTTTGATTCTACGAATGAATACGCGAGCCCGACTGTAAGACTTCGCCGAGGTGGAAATAATTTCTTTACTGACGGTCGAAACGTGGTTGTCGGAGATCTCATTGTTCTTTCGGTTGGAGATCTTTTGCCTTGTGACGCAAGAATAATCTCCTCTGACTCATTGTTCGTCAAGGAGCTTATTCATACAAGGCGCGGTATAAGAAACAGGATAGTAAAAAAGGATCACGAGACGGTTTACTCCGCTGATGATGCTATTCAGGATCCCGATGCCGAGAACATGCTTTATGCAGGAAGTGCGATCATTGAAGGAAGCGCTCTTGCCATTGTCGTTGAGACCGGAAGAAGAGCATATCTTGCAGAGCTTTCGGGTGGAGCTACGCTTGCGCCTGAGACATTTGAATGCGAGGGGATAAAGCTTTTGGCTCCGACTGTTCACAGAGTGAGATTCCTTTGCATCGCCGCGCTTGCGCTTCTGTCGCTTGTTGCTGTCATAACGCTCAGAAAGACATCTTTTATTGATAACTTCCTCTTGATGCTCTCATCGGTTGCTATGGTTTCGCTTGAGATCTCACGGCTTATTTCGAGTAACGCCATCGCGCTTTCGGTTGAAAGAACTCTGAAGGTAAGAAGAAAGAAAAGGGATAATTGTGCGTCGATAAGAGATATGCGCACGGTTGATGCTCTTACAGAGGTCAATGATCTTCTGCTTTTAGGTAAGGCGGCGCTCTCCGACGGAGTTTATCATGTTGGGGATACATATACCGCCGACGGTATTTTGAGTCAGCTTACTCCCGATACCGATTCGGGCAACCGAATACTTAACTGCATGTATACATACCTGCAGGCGCTGGGGGAGAGCGGTATTCAAAATGAGTTTGTTTTAAACGGACTTCCCGAGGCTCTTTCGGCTCATCTTAAGACTGTTGGCTTTGATGAGAGCGGTGCTTCATTGATAATCAAGTCGCTTTATTTTGCAAATGATGCAAAGGGTGAGAACGGATATGCGTGCATTGAGAGCACAATGTCCGAATACAGGGTCGCTCTTACCTTCGATCCATCAATACTTTCGGTCTGCAAATATATGAGATGCTCCGATGCTCGAGGAAAAGTCGATTTTGAAGAGAAAAAGAGCTCTCTTGGCGCATTTATAAGAGAGAGTGAGCTTGGCACGGGAAGGTGCATGTACGTTGTCTCGGAGTCCGACGGAGTTGCAGTTCTTGAAGGCGTGATCAGATTGGCGGAAAATGATCCCGCGGAGCTTCAATTTGCGAAAAAGCAATTTGACATGCTCGGAGTAAAAACAACCGTTTTACTGCTTGATGAGGATGATGAGGCGAGAAGCCTTGTATCCTCAAAGGGACTTGAGGAGCTGTTTAGCGGAAAAATAGCGTATGCATCTGAGTTTAAAAGGGAAGGTCTTGATGTGTCGCATGCTTTGGGCGAATATTGCGCGTATATAGGCTTTTCTGCGGATGAATATTCTTCATTGATCGCCGCTATGAAGGAAAAAGGCTCTTCGGTTGCCGCTTACGGAATCGATAACAGATATTACGACGTTATGGCTCGCGCCGATCTCGCGATAAGCTGTGATACTCTCAGATATAATTCAAGCAAACACAGAGATGCGGTTTACGAGAAAAATATTCCCGAGGGCAGAGATTCAAATGTCAGATGCTCTCAAATGACAAGATTTCTCTCAAGGATCATCGTGCATAGGACGCATCAGAACGGTGGCGGTCTCGGAGCAGTGGCTCACGCTATTGTTTCCGCAAGAGGTGCATACGTTTCGCTTGCCCATTCGATACTCTTTTTCGCGATGACGATGTCAACCTTGCTGCCTATTGTTATTACGTCTGTTCTGATTGGAGCGTACCTTTTGAATGCTGTTCAAGCGGTAGCTATTTCTACTGTATGTACTGTTCTTGCGGTAACTGCATTTGCGGACATACCTCCAAGGCAGGATCTCGTTTACGCGAAGATCAATCTTTCGCGCTATCCGATAGCACTGCTCAAGGCAAAGCTTCCGAGTATGATATCCAGAATTTCGGTTGCTGTTCTTATGGCGGTAGTCTTGAAAATACTTGCGGTCACTCACGTTTTCGGTGAGGCGACGTCATATGAGATGCCCGTATATATCTGCATTCTTTTTGCGCTTTTTGCAGAGGTGTTCCTTATATTAATGGAAGGCTTTAAAAAGGGAGAGGGAAGAAGCCGCTGTTGGTTTAAGCTTATTTTGGCATATTCCTTATTACTCGGTGTCGGCGCGCTTATTACTCAGAGCATATTCATCTCACAGATGCTTGTGAATAAAATAGGAGTTTTTGAGTTCGTTACCGTGCCCGCTTATGTGATACTTTACCTTGTTGCCGTTGTGATAAGCAGATATATAGAGTCGGGCAGAAAGAAAGTATGATGTGAAGCATATAATTACTTGAACGGAGGTGATTATATGCGGATTATGAGTACGGAGGAGCTGCGCGCCCTCGAGGTCATAAATCTTTGTGGCGGAGAGAGGCTCGGCTTTCCATGTGAGCTTGAATTTGATGCGGAGTGCGCAAAGATCATATCTATGTGCGTTGTCCCCGAAAGCAGGGGAATACTGTCCTGGGGAGAGAGGGAGGAATACATAGTTCCTTGGTGCAAAATAGAATGTATCGGTGAGGATGCGATACTAGTCAAGCTCAGTGATGCGGAGCTTTCTTCCTGCACAAGAGGTCGTGCGAGAAAAAAGCGAAGATAAATTGTAAATATTATGTAAACAATTCGAAGTGCTCTTGAATTTGGATTGTTTATATGTTATAATTATTGGCGTTGTGCAGAGAACACAACAGAAATTTAATACACACACAGTACCACGTCTGCGGTGCCGGTGTCTCCTTTAATGATAAAGATGAAAGGGGATTGCGCCGCCAAAGCTACTGTGGTGGAAAAAACCGAAGGAGGACATTAAAATGTCTGTAATCTCAATTAAGCAGCTTCTCGAAGCTGGCGTCCATTTCGGACATCACACAAGAAGATGGAACCCCAAGATGCAGGAGTACATCTTTACTGAAAGAAACGGCATCTACATCATCGACCTTCA
>JAZUBI010000132.1:0-50413 GCA_045638385.1 Eubacteriales bacterium | reverse complement strand
CACCCCTCAACACAAGAAACAGGACTCAATTCGAAAAGGTTTGGCCCTCAAATACGGGATCCACCCCTGCTGTAGCGGATTTCAGGTGCAGGGCTCCGCTAAGTCCCCGGCTGGTATGGCCTCGTTTCACAGCACACACTGTGATTATGTCGGCCCGAAAAAATCGGACCGACATATATTATAACATATTCAAAACACTTTTTCAATAGTTTTTAGAAAATTTAACTCTAAAATTCGCGTGCGCGAGATCAAATTATTGATTTTAAGTACTCGTATCCCTTGGTAATACCCTCAATACAATCCTCAGAACCCTCGAATTCTATCGAAACGTATCCGTCGTATCCGGCTCTCTTAACTACGTCGATACACTTTTTCACGTTAACGATTCCCTCTCCGAGTATCGCGCCCTTCAAATAGTTGCATCCGCGTGTCTGGAGCCATCCCTCTTGCTTTTCAGTGCTGAAATGGAAGTCCTTTGCATGAACGTGAACGGCATACGGTGCCACACGGGAGACCGCAGTCACGTTATCCTCATCAACGCAAGCAAAGTTTCCGATATCAACCAAAAGTCCGTAGTTTTCATGATTGACCGCGTTGAAAAGTCTCTCCATTCTGTCCGAATCCTGAGCAATATATCCGTGGTTTTCGGAGCAGGTTTTAATTCCGAGAGATGCCGCGTATTCGGTTATCTCGCGGGCATTCTTTGCTAACGTGGGCAGCATCTGATCAAAGCTTCTGACCGTTCCGCTCTTGGGCAACGACCAGCATACGTCGTGACGGAGAACAGGTGCGCCAAGGATCTTTGCAACGTCAAGCTGTCTCTTGATACGCTCCACCTCTGCGGCATCTGCCTCGGGACTTCCCTTGTAGAGATCTGCACTGACAGTATGGGATGCTATCGGCATACCGAGAGAATCTGCCTTCTCTCTTATCCTTTTTGCAAGCTCGCATCTCTCTTCAAAGGTCTCGCCCGGAAGAGGTATAAATTCCATCGCATCAATACCTATCTCGTGCGCCTTTTCTATCATTCCGAGATGGTCGATCTTGCCTGCGTTCAAATACTGCTGAAATGAATAAGATGTTACTGAAATTTTCATTTTAAACTCCTCATATCTCCCATGTCGTATCCTCGATACGCCTTTTGGGAACTACATAATTATTGTTTTCGTCAAGAGCATAGCGGAGATTTTCTCCGTCAGCTTCAACCACTCTGCTTGAGCAAGCAGGATACCCGAAAGCCACAACACAGCTGACCTTCAGCGTATCGGGAATTTCAAGCATATCGCAAAGCTTTTCAAGATTCGCGCTTCCAAGTATGCAGGATGCGATCCCGTGCGAATGCGCCGCAAGCGTCATATTTGATACGGCCAGTCCCGAGTCAAACTCAACAAAGGGAGAAGCAAGAGACTTTTCATATGTGACAACAACGAACATCACAGGTCTCTCTCCGATCTTCGGTCTGCCCTTTCCATCGGGGAGAGCCGCGCCCCACATTGTAATATCAAAAATATCGTTTACCGTTTTTTCATCCCGAACGTAGATATATCGCATGGGCTGACGGTTCATTGCGCTTGATGCAAGCTGTGCCGCACGCTTTATGTCCGCAACAGCATCATCCTTGATCTTTTTGCTCTCGTCGTATCGGCGGATCGTGCGCCTTTCCTCAAGCATCTGAATGACAGCTTTGTTATCCATTGAATCACCTCCGTTAGTGACATTCATACCAATTTTCTCCGCATTTTGCTTCTACCACAAGCGGAACGTCAAGCTTGACGGCACTCTCCATCTCGCCCTTTAATATTTCAAGAACCTTATCTGCGTTTTCTCTCGGACATTCGACCAAAAGCTCATCGTGAACCTGAAGCAGGAGCCTTGCACCAAGGCCGCTCTCCTTAAGCTTTTTGTCTACGTTGATCATCGCGATTTTTATAATGTCCGCGCTGCTACCCTGTATTGGGCTGTTTCTCGCAACTCTTTCACCGAAATTTCTTACCATTTTGTTTGGTGCGGAAAGCTCGGGGATATAGCGCCTGCGTCCGAGCATTGTCACGGTATATCCGTCCTGCTTTGCGCTCTCTATGGTTTTTTCAAGATACCTTTCGATTCCCTGATAGCTTGAAAGGTAGCTTTCTATATATTCCTTTGCCTGCGCGCGTGAGATCTTGAGATCATCCGCCAGCGAGAAATCTCCCATTCCGTAAAGAATACCGAAATTCACCGCCTTAGCCCTCTTTCTCATTTCAACCGTGACCTCATCGGGCTCAACACCGAAAATGCGGCAGGACGTGGCAGTATGGATATCCTCTCCCGAATTAAACGCAGAGCTCATGTGCTCGTCGTGGGATATGTGAGCCAGAACGCGAAGCTCTATTTGCGAGTAATCGGCATCTATAAGAACACTGTTTTCATCGCTCGCGGTGAAATATTTGCGGAAACGTCTTCCGGCCTCTGTTCTTATCGGGATATTCTGCAAATTGGGATTTACGGACGAAAGTCTGCCCGTTGCGGTTCCGGTTTGCTTGAAAGTGGTATGGCAGCGGCAATCCTCGCCTATCGTCTTCAAAAGTCCGTCAACGTAGGTTCCCTTCAGCTTGCTGACCTGTCTGTATTCAAGAATATCGTCGATTATAGGGTGATACTTGCGCAATTTTTCAAGAACGTCCGCATTTGTCGAATATCCGGTCTTTGTCTTTTGCGCAAACGGCAGCATCAGCTTTTCGAAAAGCACCTCTCCAAGCTGCTTTGGCGAGTTGATATTAAATTCCTCTCCCGCCGCCATGTATATTCTCGATTCAAGCGCGTAAGCCATATCGTCAAGCTCACGCCCGTAGTTTTCTATTCCGAGGCAATCGACCATGCATCCCTCGCGCTCCATGTCGCAAAGCACCGCCGCCAAGGGCATCTCTATATCGTGAAGCAAATTGCTCTGACCGCTCTCCGAAAGTCTTTCCTCGATCTTTTTCCACATTCTCGCTATATATACCGCAGAGGGTATCTCCTCCGAGATCACCTCTCCGAGATATGTCGTTACAAGACGCTCAAGAGAGTAGCTGTTCTGATTGGAATCGTCGATATACGCGCCGAGCATAACGTCAAAGTAACATGATCGCCAATGTATTCCGTAATCGTCAAGCTTGTGGTAAATATCTTTGGCATCAAGACAAATTATCTTGTTTGAATTCAAAAAATCAGTGAGATCAGAATCGGGAGACTCTATCTTGCAAACTGTCTTGCCGTCCGACAAGGTAGCCGTGTTGCCGTCAAAATCAAAGGCGAAAAATTCGCTCCTAAGGCTTGCGAGTTCCTTTGAATCTATCTCCTTTATCTCCGCAGGCGAGCTCTCCGCAAGCGTCTCCTCCTCGGCATCCTCTTTGTCCAGTCCAAGCTTTTTAATAGCGCCGAGAAGCTCGTATCGCAAAAGGAGCGAGCGAGCCTCTGCTCTGTTCATTCCCTTATACGCAATACTGTCAAGCGTTATTCCAAGAGGTACGTCTCGGCAGATCGTTGCAAGCGTTTTTGATGTGTATGCGCTCTCCTTGCCCGACAAAAGCTTTGTTTTGACCGAGTTGGTAAGTCCCATGCCTTCAATGTTCTCATATATTCCGTCAAGGCTTCCCGCATCCGCAACAAGCCTGAACGCCGTCTTTTCTCCGATTCCGGGAACTCCGGGGATGTTATCCGAGCTATCTCCCATAAGAGATTTCACGTCAACGTACTGATCCGCCCTGACTCCGTATTTTTCCAAAAATGCCGCCTCGTCAAAAACCACCGTATCGCTGTTTGTAGCAAGCAAAACGCGCGTTTTTTCGCTGATAAGCTGGAGCGAGTCACGGTCACCCGTAAGGATATACGCCTCGCAATCCTCGCCCTCTGCCATTTTGGCAAGAGTGCCGAGAATATCGTCCGCCTCGTAGCCCTCAAGCTCAAGCACCGACACACCCATAGCGCGCAATATCTCCTTCATTGCCGGGAACTGCTTTATAAGATCCTCGGGGCTCGGCTTTCTGCCCGCCTTGTAGTCGGCATACATCTTATGTCGGAAGGTCGGTGCCTTAAGGTCAAACGCAACCGCAATATAGTCGGGAGACAAGGATTCAAATTGCTTTGAAAGCACGTTTACAAAGCCGAAAATAGCGTTGGTCGGAAAACCGTCCTTCGCCGAGAGAAATCTTATTCCGTAAAACTGGCGGTTAAGTATGCTGTTACCGTCGATACAAAGCAATTTTTTCATGAAATCCGCAATAGCTCCTTCATCAATTTACTATACTCAAAATTATAACACTAATCTTCCCTTTTGTCAAGAAATATACACCTGTTTTTGATATTTTCGACCTCAAAAGCACTCTTTTTTTTTACACCGAAAAAATTGTCCGATTTTTTAAAAAACCGACAAAAAATTTTGAAATTTTTATGCTTTCCTTATTGACATCGCGAAATGCGTATGTTATAATTATAATAATCGATGTGAAAATTAAAAATCTATTAAAATTAGACGTCTTTAAGGACAGTTCAGGAGGAAAAAATGAGCAGAAGAATTTTAGCAATCGTATCAGCACTTTTAATCGCGGCATCGCTTTGCGCATGCGGAAACAAAGATAAAAACGGTGAAACCGAAACCACACCCATAACCGTTCCTAACGGTGGCAATAACAACGGAACAAGCGGCGAATACGGCTCCGAGGTCGGCACAGGCAGCACAGCAATCGGCGATCCCGGCGAGTACACATACATTGAATGTAACCAGACTGTTTACGTTAATAACCCCGATAGCGCAGTTACCCTCCGCTCCGAGACATACGAGGCAAAGGGCTCCATAGCACACGGAACAGAGCTTCTCAGAATCGGTCTCAGCAACGATGGGGCGAGTTACTGGAGCAAGGTTGTATATGACGGCGAAACATATTACGTCGCTTCCAAGTTCCTTACAACCATCAGTAACCCTGACGAAGGATTTGTTGCAGTTGATAAGACAGTTGTAGTTAACGATAAGACCGGATCTCTCAACATCCGTAACATTCCCGATATAGACGGAAGCATCGTTGTTGGTTGGGCTATCGCGGGAGTAGAGATCAAGGTCGTAGCCGAGAACACAGAAACCGGCTGGTACAAGGTTGAGTTCACTCCTTACGGAAGCACCGAGAAGGCATACGGCTATATCAAGTCCGGCAAGGATAACTTCGTACAGTCTCCCTCCGAGAGCGGTACAACTACCGAGACAGGCACCACCGCTGAGACAACTGCAAATAGCGGTTCTAACGGCAAATAATCAATAGTTAATTACAAAACGGAGATGCGCTTGCATCTCCGTTTTCTTTATTTTTTGTTGTGCGTCGGCTTTTTGCTACTCGATTTCTTTTGCGGTGTATTCCCTTTTTTCTTCTTGGCGGCAGAAAATCCGAAATAGCCGATCTTCTTACCAAGCTCAAAGTACTCTCCGTGAGCAAAGGCAGCAAGCCCCGCTCTTGCAAGGTCAAGCCTTCCGTTCTTGTCAAGCAGTGATTCGTCAACGTTTACCGCAACTATATCCGCCATAAACATATCATGTGTGCCAAGCGGAATTATCTCGGTCACCTTGCACTCTATCGACATAGGGCTCTCGGCAATAAGCGGACAGGAAACCTCTGTCGCCGCCTCCTTTGTAAGATTGCACTTTGCAAATTTATCTACCTTTGCACCGGTGTATATTCCGCAATAATCCGCGCTCTTTATGAGGCTCGACGGAGTAAGATTCAACACAAATTCTCCGCTTTCCTTTATTATATTGTAGGAGTGACGCGATGGACGCACCGATATATATGTCTTTGGCGGTATCGTGTTGATGATGCCCGTCCAGGCAACCGTGATTATATTCGATTTTTCCATGCTTCCGCAGCTTACCATCACAGGCGGCAGAGGGGCAATTAGCGCTCCGCCCTTCCATTTTATCTTTGACATTTTCTTTCCCCTTCGGTAGAGTTCTATCGCGGACAATTATATCATAATAAAAGAAAAAAGTCAAGTTTTTTGAAAAAGCTCTTGAAGACGTGCGGAAAAGATGTTATAATCATATTCGTTAAAGCAAAACAGGAGATAAGATATGAAATATACCTTTTCAAGCAAAATAGCAAACCTTAAGCCAAGCGCAATACGCGAGATACTCAAAGCGCCCGCAACTCCCGACACGATAAGCTTTGCGGCAGGAAATCCCGCGCCCGAATCCTTCCCGGTTGAAGAGATGGCGAAGATATCCGCATCTATTTATGCGCAAATGCCAACGGCGGCACTTCAGTACGGCGCAACAGACGGATATAATCCCTTGCGCGAGGCTGTTTCAAAAAGACAAAAGGAAAAATTCAATATCGGCAAAAGCATGGCAAACGGTGACAGCTTCGACGACACAACGATAATCGTCTCCGGAGGACAGCAGGGTCTTGAGCTTGCCTGTAAGGTGTTTTGCAACGAGGGTGATGCCATCATCTGCGAAAATCCAACCTTTATCGGCGCGCTTAATGCCTTCCGCTCTAACGGAGTAACACCCATAGGCGTGACTCTTGAGGACGACGGAATGAATATAGACGAGCTTGAAAGCGCGATAAAGAGCAATCCTCGCGCAAAGCTCATTTACGTCATTCCCAATTTCCAAAATCCCGCAGGAATCTGTACCTCCCTTGAAAAGCGTGTAAAAATATATGAGCTTGCAAAGAAATACGGTCTTATGATACTTGAGGATAACCCATACGGTGAGCTCCGCTTTTCGGGCAAGGATATTCCCTCCATCAAAAGCTTTGACGATGAGGGTATCGTAATATACTGCTCCACTTTCTCTAAAATACTTTCCGCAGGCATGCGCGTAGGATTTGTTATAGCTCCCGATGAGGTAGCCTCCAAAATGGTTGTCTCAAAGCAAACAAGTGACGTTCACACAAATCTTTTCTTCCAGATACTCTGCCACAGATACATGACGGAATGTGATCTCGACGGTCATATAAAGGATATTCAGGCAATATACAGACACAAGTGCTCACTTATGCTTGATTCACTTGATAAGTATATGCCAAGCAGCATCAAATTCACTCGCCCCGAGGGCGGACTTTTCGTCTGGTGTACCCTTCCCGAGCATGCAGATGCAAACGCATTTATAAAGGAGGCCACAAGGAACAATATCCGCATCGTTCCGGGAGCGACCTTCAACTGCGATGCTGATGCTCCTTCAAATTCCTTCCGTCTTAATTACAGCACACCGTCAGACGAGCAGATCGCAAACGGAATCAAGGCGCTCGGAGAGATCGCCGGAGAATTTGTCTGAAATCTCTTGACAAACAGTTATTTTTGATTTATAATGAACTAAACCATTGAAAAGGATTAGTAAGCATTTCCCTTTCCGCTCAGAGAGCCGCCGTTGGTGTAAGCGCGGTCGGAAATAAATGTCGAATGGACCTTGGAGGGCAAACAGAACGCGCGCGGCGCCAGTATGGGAGACGGTGGCAACGTTAGAGCTATAAAAGTGGCGTTTGAACAGTAGTCTTGTTTGACATTTCATTCAAACGCAAACCGGGTGGTACCGCGGATTTTACGTTTTTTGTAGGTTCGTCCCCGACAGACAAATCTGTCGGGGACTTTTTATTTTAAAAACAATTTAAAGTGAGGATAGAATCATGTTTCAAAACACTCCCGTTTCCTTCTCCGGCGTTCAGCCGAGCGGAAATCTTACAATCGGAAATTATCTTGGCGCAATAAAGAATTTTTCCGCATACTCGGAAAAATATAAGTGCTTTTACTGCGTAGTTGACGAGCACGCTATTACTGTTCGTCAGGTGCCTGCAGACCTTCGCCGCCGCACATATGAGACACTTGCTCTTTATATGGCTTGCGGACTTGATCCCGAAAAGAATACTCTTTACGTTCAGTCACACGTCAAGGAGCACGCAGAGCTCGCATGGCTCTTAAACTGCTTCACCGGCTTTGGTGAGCTGTCAAGAATGACACAGTTCAAGGACAAATCTCAAAAGCACGCGGACAATATCAACGCAGGTCTTTTCACATACCCCGTACTTATGGCGGCTGACATCCTTCTTTATCAGACAGACGTAGTTCCCGTAGGTATAGACCAGAAGCAGCACG
Source organism: Eubacteriales bacterium (assembly GCA_045638385.1). Taxonomy (GTDB): domain Bacteria; phylum Bacillota; class Clostridia; order Oscillospirales; family CAG-272; genus SVTX01. The sequence goes on along the minus strand of JAZUBI010000132.1, from coordinate 42,313 downwards.
TTGAGCTTTGCCGCGACATAGCAACTCGCTTCAACACCATCTACCCGGACACGTTCACGATCCCCGAGCCTATAATGGCAAAGAGCGGAGCGAAGATCATGTCGCTTGCAGATCCCACAAAGAAGATGAGCAAGTCAGATGAAAATACAAATGCCGTTGTTTACATCCTTGACGATAGAGATACAATCATCCGCAAATTCAAGCGCGCTGTTACCGACTCCGACACGTGCGTCCGTTACGCAGAGGGCAAGGACGGAATCAATAACCTTATGACCATCTATTCCGTATTCACGGGCAAGTCGATAGAGGAGATAGAGCGCGAATTTGACGGCAAGGGATATGGCGACTTTAAGCTGGCTGTCGGCGAGGTATGCGCAGATGCGCTTGCTCCCGTTCAGGAGAAATTCAATACATTTATGGCTGATAAATCACAGCTTGAGGCGCAAATGAAGAAGGGCGCAGAGGAGGCATCCTACGTTGCTCGCCGCACACTGTCAAAGGTACAAAAGAAGCTCGGTTTTGTTCAAATACGATAATTTATAGAAAGGCAGAACTATCATGACAGAATTGATCAAGGTAGAAGGTCTATGTAAAACCTTCAAGCTGTCCTCAAAGCAACAAAAAATAGAAAAGACAAACGAAAAGATCCGACATGCGGTCACAAATCTCTCATTCGAAGCATATGAGGGAGAGATCTACGGTTTGTTGGGACCTAATGGCGCGGGAAAGACCACAACACTCCGTATGCTCGCAACGCTTATAAAGCCCGACTCGGGAGATGCGTTCATCGGCGGCCACAGTATAGTCCGCGAGCCCGATGCAGTTCGCTCAAAGATAGGATTTCTGACAAGCGAATTAAAGCTTGAGGAATTCTTTACACCAAACTACCTCTTCGACTTCTTCTCTTCTCTGCACGGCATCCCGGCAGAGGTTGCCGCCAAAAGGAAGAACGAACTCTTCTCCCGCTTCGGCATAGATAAGTTTGCAGAGGTAAAGGTTGCCGATCTTTCAACGGGTATGAAGCAAAAAGCTTCTCTTGCCATCTCGCTTGTCCATGATCCCGATATCATCATATTTGACGAGCCCACAAACGGTCTCGACGTTATCACGGCAAAGGTGGTTACAGATTTCCTTCTCCACCTCAAGGAGCAAGGCAAGACAATTATAATCTCAACACATATCTTCACCCTCATCGAAAAGCTCTGTGACCGTGTAGGAATCATAATCGACGGTAAAATGGTTGTCTGCGGAACACTCCCCGACATTTGCGACGGAAAGAGCCTTGAGGACCGTTTCTTCGATATATTCTCCGAATACACCGAGACAAAAGGAGGTATGGTATGATGAAAAGCAACGCAATATTCACCATATTCAAAAAGGAGATTGCCCGCTTCTTTAAGGATCGCAGAACTCTTATCGCCCTTATCATGCCGGGTATACTTATCTACGCAATATACTCCCTTATGGGCGGAGCTATAGGAGACACCTTAGGCGCTGACGAGGATCACGATCCCATCATTTATTGCGAGGGCGAAGTGCCGGAGAGCATGAAGCCTATTTTCGAGCAGGTCGGATATGAGCTTAAGGATTCAACCGACACAGAAAAGGAAAAGCAGCTCATCGCCGACAAGGAAGCAGACCTGCTTATAGTATTCCCCGAAAATTTTGAGGGTGATATGCTCTCTTATATTCCAAGCCCCGAGATCCCCGCACCCCACGTAGAGGTTTATTACAACTCGTCAAATACAAACTCGTCTATGGCATACCAGACCGTAGTTGCCCTTATGAACGGCTATGAGTCAGCCATGACAAACAGATTTGATATCAACAATCCGCAGGAAGACTTAAGCTACGACCTGGCAAGCAAAGAAGCGGTAACGGGAATGATATTCTCGATGATGATGCCGATGCTTCTTGTAATGCTTCTCTTCTCGGGATGTATGGCAGTAGCGCCCGAATCGCTCGCCGGAGAAAAGGAAAGAGGCACTATTGCCACTCTCCTTATCACTCCAACAAAGCGCTCGCACATTGCAATCGGAAAGATACTCGCGCTCTCTATAATGGCGCTTATCAGCGGAACGTCAAGCACGGTCGGAGTTGTCCTCTCTCTTCCCAAGCTTATGGGAGATGCGGTGGAAGTCAACGGATCTGTATACGGCGTTCGCGAATATGCTCTGATCGCGCTTGTAATACTCTCCACAGTTTTGGTGCTTATAACCGTAATTTCAATCATCTCAGCATACGCAAAGACCATAAAGGAGGCAACGACATACGTAACTCCTCTTATGATACTTTCAATGCTTATCGGCCTTTCGGGTATGATGGGATTGACAACCACCAACCCCGCGCTCTATGCTGTTCCGATATTAAACAGCGTACAGTGTATGATCGGAATCTTCTCGTTTGAGGCAAATATAATCAATATTCTTATCACAGTAGGCGCAAACGTTGCTGTCACCGCGCTCGGAATATTCGTTCTTGCCAAAATGTTTAACAGCGAAAAGATCATGTTTAATAAATAAGTCAAAATCCGCTTTGGTTTTCCAAGGCGGATTTTGCAATATCCTTATATTTTGCACAATATGTTTATAGTTTTATTTTTCGTGCAATTATTGACAACACCTTGTCGGAATGGTATAATTTAGATGAAGTCTTATTTGACTGTTTTTTAGTATTTTATCAAAGAAAGGACATTCAAAATGTACGATTTTAAGCCCCCGTATTTAGGTGCAGCATATTATCCCGAGTCATGGCCCAGAGAGGAGATCGATGCGGATCTTGACAGACTGGTTTCTCACGGTCTTAACACTGTCCGTATAGCAGAATTTGCTTGGAGCACAATGGAGCCCCGCGAGGGAGAATTTGATTTCTCACTTTTCCGCGAGGTAGTTGACAAGTGCAAGGCTCGCGGAATCGCAGTCGTTATGTGCACACCATCCGCAACTCCCCCCTCTTGGATGGAACACAAATATCCTGAGATAATGGCAGAATATTCGGGACAAAAAGCCACTCACGGCTCGCGCCGCCAGAGTTGTCCGACAAATAAGACCTTCCGCGCCTTCTGCGCAAGGATCACCGAGGAGATGGCAAAGGAATTCTGTAATGATGAAAACGTTATCGGATGGCAGCTTGATAACGAGATCTCAACCATGTCGAAAAAAACAGGCTGCAACTGCCCCTCATGCAGAGCCGGTTGGACTGAATATCTTAAAAAGAGATACGGAACCATACAAGCTCTCAACGACGCGTGGGAGCACTACACATGGTCAATGGATTTCTCTTCCTTTGAAGAGGTAGACGCAGTTGACGGTGCGGTAGGTATGCCCCCTGCGCAAAAGTCCGCTTGGGAGGAATACAAGAATGAGTGCTATATCGACTTTTTGCTTGAACAGAAGAATATACTCAGAAAATACACCGACAAGCCCATCGGAACCGATATGATGCCCGTATACCAATTCGATATCCAGGGTATAAACAATCATCTTGACGTGGCGCAGTTCAACCACTATGCCGGACCGCTTCAGGCTCAGAAATGGTTTGACACATACAGATGCGCTTGCGATAAATTCTGGGTGACCGAAACCTCCACTTGCTGGGCAGGCGGAAACGAGCCTCTCGGTCCTCGCGCAAAGGGATTTTGTAAGGCTAACACCCTTTCAAGCTTTATGCTTGGCGGTGAGCTCGTCTCTTATTGGCTCTACCGCTCACACAAGGGCGGTCATGAGATGGGTCACGGATGCGTGATCGACGCTTGGGGGCGCGATATGCACACAAGCGACGAGGTTCGTGAGATTTCCAAGGATCTTGATGCGCTTCGTCCCATGATAACCGGCACAAAGGTCAAAAAGAGCGGCATTGCTATAACCCACTCACATGCATCCTACGTAATGTCACAGTATGCTCCCCAGACCTCTATGGGTGTTGATGGATACGATTACCTTGGCGATATGCCCCGCACAACTTACGATCCGCTACCTGAAAGACAGTATCGCCCCGATATGATCTCGATGTATCACGATCTTACTCCCTACAAGCTCCTTATAACATACCGCTCTTACACTCTTGAAGAGGGTGGATTCCTTGACAGGATCCTGCCTTGGGTTGAAAACGGCGGAGTTTGGGTAGTTGGTCCCTTGACGGATATATACACAAAGGATTGCTCCAAATACAGACACGCTCCCTTCGGTCACATGGAGGATTGGGCTGATATCACAAGAAAATTCTATATGCCCGGTCCAAATAATTGGGAGTGGTCAAACACCAAACGTCCTTGCACATCTATAACACTTGAGGACGGCACAACTCTTAATACTAAAAATCTCATTTACGATGCATTCGTTCCCGGTAAGAGCGCAAAGGTTCTCGGAACATACGCCGCAGGCGGAGATGAATACCTTGAGGGCTACGCGGCTATTACCGAAAGAAAAATCGGAAAGGGTCGCATCATTATGATGGGCGCGGCACTTGACAATGAAAGCTATGCTAAATTCATCGGCTCTCTTGCACGCGAGCTTGGAATCGAGCCTATCACAGAAGCTCCGAAGAACGTTGTCACCTCTATTCTTGAGGGCGAATATGGCACTGTATTCTGCGCTATCGAGAGTGACGAGAAAGAAGCTTACGTCAAAATTCCCTTTGCTTCTACCGACATTCTCACAGGCAGAAAATATACCAAGGGCGAGACGGTAAGCATGGCAAAATACGAGTGCATATTTGCAAAAAAGGACTAATTGCAACGGAGGCTCTAAAAAAATGAATGTATCTGATTTTGAAAAGCTTTTTGAAAGCGGCGAACACACCGCAGAAGCAAAATTTGTTTTGTCAAGCGGAGAATACGACGGAAACGGCGCCATTCTTAATGCCCCGTTCGGTCTTGAAATAATTTCTTCCAACGTCCTTCTCAAAAACCTTAAGATAAACGGCAAAATTACGGTTTTCTATAATGTTTCCGACGTTATCGTCGAGGGATGCGAGGCAGATTCCATCGTATCATACGGCTCATACGTTGAAATAAGAGAAAATAAGGTCAGTGGCAACGTAAAGCTTTACGGCGAGTGCTCTCTTGTCGCGCAGAATGAGGTCGGCGGCAACATAAGTGTCCTCGATTCATATAACTGCTCTGTTATACTCAACAAGGCAGAATCCGTAACGGCTATCGGAAACAAAAATGTTTTCATCATCGACAACACGGTTTCAAGTGCCATTACCCTGACAGAAAATGACAGAATAATCGCGGACGGTAATACGTCCGCCACTGCGATCATATCCGACAACTGCGCTGAAAACGGTGACACGATCCACGATGTTGACGAGCGTGTTGAATTTGGAGCCAACGAAAAGCTCCTGCCGCAGACCGACAAGGATCAGTTCGTGGGTATGCCGCGCCGTCAATACGTTGCAGACAGCAAGCTCGGCAAGCTCTCCGTAACCGAATATATCAGAGAAAAGTCCGCATCCGAGAACGTAGTCATCCTCGCTCCGGGCGCATACTCCGCCGCAACGCTCAAGCTCGAAAACGAGCATAGCCATACTACTCTTTACGCATACGGCGCACTCATCGAGCAAACGACCTATAATTCCGTCTTTGCCGGCGATCATCTTGAATCCTTCACCGTCAAGGGTCTTACCGCCGCATATGCGCTTCAGTCAGCTTACCAACTTCACGTTATTTCCAAGGACGACGAGAAGAGAGAGGCTACATTTATCTGCGCCGCAGGCATGAGCCTTGACCCTGCCCCCGGCAAAAACAGACTCTTCACCACAGAGGGAGCGCAGAGATACGGCTTCTCGCTTTACAGCGATCTCTATCCGTGGGGTACGCTTACAAGCGAGACTGCGAGAAGAAACGACGACGGCACGATGACGTATAGCTTTAACGAAGAAAACTATTCAAGAATAAAGCTCGGCGATGTAGTCTCTCACAGACTCTCTTCTCCTGTCGGCTCCGGCTTCAGTATGGCGGCGAATAACAACGTGGTATTAAAGGACGTAACATATTACGGTATTTCCTGTGCTTTGGCGTTTGCGGAGCACGGCGGCAGGAATTCAACGCAGTATATAAGAGTTCACAACACAAATCCTGCTCCATATGTTATTGACCGAGAGACTTATGAATTCTATGAGTCTATTGAAGAAAAGTATGGAGTTAATCTCGAAATCCATATAGATGCTTATGGTAGATACAGGGGGGCGATACCCCGAATTGGCTCTGTTGATGCAACGCACATCATGTATTGCACCGAGGGTGTAACTGCTATATCCTGCCTTTTCGAATACATGTGCGACGATGGATCAAACCACCGCGCATCAAGCGGACGACTCCATTCTCTTACGCACAACGATGACGGAACTACTACCATTGAATACAAAAACAATCTTGCCGAGGTATATGCAAAAGCCTATGGCAAAAAGACAGGTGGCTGCTGCCAGCCCTTCAGAGTCGGTGACAGAGTTTATATATACACCTCAAAGGGTCAGCTTCTCTGCGACACCCCCGCTCTTGAACCTACACAAGAGGTCGGAAGCGGAATCATCGAGGTCACGGGAGGCGAATTCCAGATATTTACCACAAAGGTAAAAACTTCTGATCTTTGTCTCAAGGTGCTTGATGGTTATGATCTGTCTGATAACCACTATATACTTGACCACAAGGTATTCGTTGACAATACCGACCGTAACTCGCAGGGCTTCAAATTCGACAACGTGCTTGTTCAAGGCATACGCTCGCGCGGATTTATGGTCAAAGCTCCAAACGGTACTATCAAGCATTCGACTTATAGAAATCTCGACATGGCGGCGGTTGCCTGCAAGGCAGAGGTAGAATGGGGCGAGAGCACTATTGCCAAGGACATCACCATATCGCACTGCCTCTTTGATAACACAGGACGCTTTAACAATAAGCCCGACATCAAGATGTACGCACCTGTGATAATTCAGAGCCTTTGCAAATATATAGGCCCCAATTCCCTCTTGCACAGTAACATCGTTATCGATCATAACAAGTTTATGAATTGCCAGAACAGAAGAGCGATCTATGTAAACTCAGTCAAAAACGTTAAGATAACAGATAACGTGTTCTGCCCCATCGAAAACGAGAGCGAGGACTATCTCGGAATTGCCATCGACGTCGAGACAGCTATGGACGTTGAGATCTCCGGCAACACATTCTCCCCGAACGCAAAAACACCGCTTGAGGCGATCTGCATTACCAATGCTTGCGGAATCTACGGCAAGGACGTTGAGGATGAAAACGGCAACTCTCTCATTCCCGACTCGGTTTCGGAATACGAGCCTGATTGATATAGTAAAAAAGCATCCGCCTATTGGCGGATGCTCTTTTTTGCACCTTGTGTTAAGTTTACTTAATTTTTATGCCGTGTGTTTCTTCATCGGGCGAAGCGTTTTGGGATCAAGAGCCGCGCATACCACTACGGCAAATACTCCGGTCAATATTGCGTTGGGCAACATATAGGACGCGTTATAAACAAGCGAATACACCCACACGTTCATTCCCTCCGGAGCATATGTACCCCACAGAATGACGCCGGACAAAAAGCTTGAGAAAAATCTGATAATGCAAACCGCTACTGCGCCAACTGCATATCCTAAAAGCCTGCGCTTTACAAAAGGCTTTGCAAAAAGCCCCGCAAGACCGACAACTCCGAATGCTATCACATAGTCGAGCAATACGCAGAGCACAAGCGCGCCGATATTGTTTGCGGGCGGCACGTAAAAGCCAAGCAGCATCTGCAAGACCGAGTACGCAAGTCCAACGCCAACGCCCCAAGCAATGCCGCGTCTGTACGAATAATAGGCTATCGGCAGCATGCTGATCGTGATCGTTCCGCCGAACACCAAAAGCGCGCCCAAGCCGGTTATGGCGTTAAGCCACATGCAAAGAAGCTCAATAACGTAAGCCAAAGCTATAATTACCGCTCCCTCGGATACGCAAAGTATCCTTGTTTTCATACTGTTTCTCATCTTGTTTTCCTCCTAAAAACAAAAAATTCATCCGCACGAAAAATCACGGTGGGATGAATCTTACGATCACAAAGGATCACAAAATATATCTTTAAAATCTTCCTACGCCGGTATTATCCGTATCAGGTGCAAGGGTTCGGAGCCTTCCGTCTCAGCCGTCTTTTCGACAGCACCCCTGATTTTTTATGCGGTTGTCATCGGCTTTTGCCGACTCACACATTATACACTCAAAAATACTGCTTGTCAACACTTTTTTCAAAAAAAATACGATTTGTCCGCAAAAATAAGTACATGCCGCGCACTCATATACTCGTTACATCAAAGAGGGCGCGCCAAATGCGCCCTCGGAACGGAGTATATTCTATGGTTATTTTCTCACTCTTAATCGCGGCGCTTGCAAAGCTTTTCTCACCCGTGCTCGGCTTGAGCACACAGCAATGCTTCCCTCCCGCGCTCTCAATCGAGGATGAAAGAAAAAACTTTGCGCTAATGAAGGGCGGCGACGAGGATGCAAGACAAAAGCTTATACTGCACAATTTGCGCCTTGTCTCACACATCGTAAGAAAATACTATTCAACCAGCAAAAATCAGGAGGATCTCGTATCGATCGGAACGATAGGACTCATTAAGGCAGTAGATACCTTCAATACCGATAACGGCACCAGATTTGCTACATACGCATCGAAATGTATACAAAATGAAATACTTATGAGCTTCCGCGCCGAGAAAAAACATGCCTCGGATATTTCGATCAACGAAACGATCGACGTTGACCGAGACGGAAATCCCTTAGCATACATAGACGTTATAAGCAGCGATGAAAACGTATCCGAGGAGACCGAGCGCAAGATCATGAGTGAACGCGCACTTAAATGTATCAAAACGGTACTTACACTTCGTGAGCGTCAGATCATAGTATTGCGATATGGTCTGTGCGGCACCGAGGAGCTTACTCAAAGAGAGATAGCCGAAAAGCTCGGTATCTCGCGTTCATACGTTTCAAGGATAGAAAAGAGCGCTCTTGAAAAGCTCAAAAACGCCCTTGAGGGATAATTTTATCCCCTTCTCCTACCCTTAAAAAATACCGATGCGAGATATCCGAATATCAGAGCCGCCGCAATACCTCCCGCCGCGGCGGAGAGCCCACCTGTCAAGGCGCCTAAAAGTCCCTGTCCGTCAACCGCCTCACGAACGCCCTCGCTTATAAGGTATCCGAATCCCGTAAGCGGAACAGTTGCCCCCGCTCCCGCAAGCTCAACGATAGGCTTGTATATCCCGGTAGCTCCCAATATGACACCTGCGACGACGTAAAAAACCAAGATCCTCGCGGGTGTCAGCTTTGTTTTATCAATCAATATCTGGGCTATAACACAAAGCGATCCGCCTATCAAAAACGCCCATATAAAATCTCTTAAATCAAACATCCTAATCTCCATTCCGCCGCTCACGGCGGCACAAATAGCAATTTATTCACTGTAGCTTGGAAGTGATTTTCATACTGCCGCCATCAGCTCTCAAGCAATAAAAGATGCCCTATTGCGGGTATGCTTTCCCCCTGCTTTATCATATCGGGGCTCATCATAGCTCCCGAAGCCACAAAAATCACCCTCTTGTATTCTCCTCTTTCCATCGCAGGCAAAAGGTACGCAGACACAACGCTTGCGGCACATCCGCATCCCGAGCCTCCCGCGTGTGTGTCCTGCCTCTCCTTATCAAATATAAGTCTTCCGCAATCGGTATATTTTCCCTTCAATGATAGCTTTTCTATCTCCATAAGCTCGCAGAGTATCTCTCCTCCCTCATGACCGAGATCCCCCGTTATTATAAGATCGTAATCCGATGGGCGCGTGTCACTTAATTTGAAATAGCGGACAAGCGTATCATAAACCGCAGGAGCCATAGCCGCCCCCATATTATTTGTATCGGTTATCCCTTTATCTATAACTCTACCCGGCACAGCCGCACGGATCTTGACTCTTCCAACGTCTCCCGCACCAATAATAAATGCACCCGCACCCGTAACGGTCCACTGTGAGGTCGGCGTTCTCTGCGAGCCGTATTCGATGGGATTTCTGTACTGTCTTTCCGCAGAGCAATTATGCGATGAGGTCACCGCGGCGGCTCGGTCATATATTCCGTGTGTTGTAAATACAGAAGCAAGCATTATTCCCTCCGCCGAGGTCGAGCAAGCGCCGTAAAGCCCGAAATACGGAATATTACATCCGCAAAGCCCATATGCCGAGCCAACACACTGGTTCAAAAGATCTCCTGCAAAAATCGCCCCTATATCCTCAAATTTTAAATCCCGTTTAGCAAGCGCACAATTAAAAGCAAGTCTCTGCATCTCGCTCTCCGCGCTCTCCCACGTGTTTTTTCCAAAGCGGTCATCGTCTGAAGACATGTCAAAAAGAGAGCCGAGAGGCCCCTCGTATTCCTTCTTTCCAACAGCATTTCCGTAGGAAATAAATGATGCGTCAAGCTTTATAATCTTTTCCGACATAATTTCTCCTTTTTCATATTTTGTCATTATTATTTGCATCATTGATCGCACTATGCAAAAAAACTATTGAAATATTGAAAAAATTGTGTTATAATAATCGTATAGGTATGAAATAATGCAATATAAAGGAGGTATTTATGTTATCTTCTCACAAAAAACAGTATCATATAAACGTCGCAGAGGGTGAAGTGGGCAAATATTGCATACTCCCCGGAGACCCCGGCAGATGCGAAAAGATCGCGGCTTTCTTTGATGAGCCTTACCATGTCTCCACCAATCGCGAATATACAATTTGGAACGGAAAATTAGCAGGCGAAACCGTCTCGGTATGCTCAACCGGAATTGGAGGACCCTCAACCGCCATCGCGGTCGAGGAGCTTGCCGCGTGCGGTGTGCATACGTTTATCCGTATCGGCACATGCGGAGGCATCTCACTTGACGTAAGATCGGGTGACGTTGTAATCGCCAGCGGCGCTGTCCGTCAGGACGGAACGTCAAGAGAATATGCTCCCATCGAGTTCCCCGCAGTACCCGATGCAGACGTGCTTTTTGCTCTTAGATCTGCCGCAGAGGAGCTTGGATTTGTAAATCACACCGGCGTAGTTCAGGCAAAGGATTCATTTTACGGTCAGCACTCCCCTGCCCGTATGCCCACATCAGGTGACCTTCTTGCCAAATGGGAAGCGTGGAAAAGACTCGGCGTGCTCGCAAGCGAGATGGAATCCGGAACACTGTTCACAGTCGGTTCATTCCTGCGCGTTCGTAGCGGCGCAGTCTTCTCCTGCGTATGGAATCAGGAAAGATTCAATGCAGGACTTGACACGGGCGATGACGAAACGCACGATACCGAGCGCGGCATCAAGGTTGCTGTCCGCGCAATAGAAAAGCTCATCGAGCGCGACAGAAAATAAAGAGGTGCGCTCATGAGTAAAAACAAAAACAACGTTCAAACGGTAGTTATCTCTGTTGACGTAGAAGGTGTTGCGGATAACACCGAGATAAATCTCTGCTCTGCTCCCAAAAAGGAAAAGAAGCCCGATGTGGAGGAGCGGATCTATAACATCCTTAACACCGCCGAAAAGATCGCGGTAAAGGCCGCGCAGATCCATCAGATAATCAAAAAGAGCGCAAAAAAGAAGAAAAAGAAAAACAAAAAGATCGGAAAGATCGATAAAAAGACAGGAACGCTCATTTTAAAGAAAGAAAAAAAGCAAAAAACAATGAAGCGTTATAAGCCGGCCAAGAAAAAATAAAAAAAGAGACGTAACGTCTCTTTTTTTGTTATATTTTAGACTTTTTAATGCGCTTTTTCATCTTGATAATATCGCGCACCATCTTAAACGAGTCACGAAGAACGCTGACCTTGCTCTCGCGGTGATTGATAATTTTCACAGGCATTTCCACTATCTTCATGCCGTATTTTACAGCCCAAAGTATGCACTCAAAGTCAAAGGCAAATCTGTTGACCTCACAACGCGAGAATATCTTTTTTGCGGCTTCGCCTCTGAACGCCTTACAGCCGCACTGCGAGTCTGTCAGCTTAAATCCGCCTACAATCGAAAGCACTTTAATATATATCTTGCTTGCAAGCTTTCGTATAGCGGTGTAGCCCTCATAACCATCCTTGTGAAGATTTCGCGAGCCTATCACCATCTCTGCATTGGGATTTTTTTGGAAGGTCTCATATACCTGCTTGATAACGTCTGTACCGTACGCAAGATCGGCATCGGTGAACATGATTATATCGCCCTCTGCGGCAAGCATAGCGGTACGAACGGCATAGCCCTTGCCCATATTCTGCTCGTAACCCACAAGCCTTACATTGGGCAATGACATTTCCTCAACGATCTTACCGCATCCATCCTTGGAGCCGTCATCAGCAAATATTATTTCGTAATCCTCGAAATTTGAGGACATATATTCGTGCAGGGTCTGCGCGGTGTCCTTGATTATCGAGGATTCGTTATACATCGGAATACAAAGAGAAAATTTCATTTACTGTCCTTTATTTTTTATAAATATTTATTTCAAATTCAATATCGGTATCAAGCTCTTTAAGTCCCCAGAGCTTTTCTCGGTCAGCCTCGCTCGTTCTCCAATAATAAGGAGTCATTGAAAAGAGCGCAGCTATATCGTCCTCACCCACAACGGTTATTTTGTGAGAAAAGCAAAGCCTTTCAATATGCTCCATCGACCTTGGCAGGTCGGCCCTCTCTCCGTTCTCATAAACGTTTTCATATAATGCGCGCTTAAGACCCATAAGATGTCCGCTTCCTGCGCCGACAACAAAAAGATAACCGCCGTTTCGCAAAACGCGTGAATACTCATCCTCCGCGCAGGGCGCGAAAATATTTACCACAGCGTCCGCAGCTCCGTCCTTTACGGGAAGCTCAAAAACGCTTGCGGTAGAATAAAGGAGATTTTCCTTTCCCTCTCTCTTTGCTCGCTTTGCCCCTGCGGAGCAGGCAAATTTCGAAAGGTCAAATCCTATCGTGCTCTGAGCAGATTCAGAGAGCATTGAGGTGTAATATCCTTCGCCGCATCCGGCATCTATCAAGACCGACTCGTCACCCAAATATCGGGATACGGTGTCGCATATCGCTCTTGCCAAGGGCTCATAATATCCCTTTTCCAAAAAGCTGTGCCGAGCATCGACCGCGCTTTTGGAATCACCGCCGCCACCGTTCATCGGAAAGCTCAGATAACCATCCTTTGAAAAATCAAAGCAATGTCGCTTTGCTCCGCGGCAAAACGCGCTCTTGGCGTCATCGGACATAAAAAGACCTTCGCCGCACACCGGGCAGCGCATTATATTTTCCACGAGTTTTCTTCGTTCTGTCAAATTATTCTCCAACCAAACACAAATTTATAAATCTCAAAAGATTCTATGCGTATATTGTACTACTTTTTTGCACAAAATTCAACAGTTTTACAAAATTTATTTATCTTTCTGAGTATCGTCGTATACGTCAACAGCCTTGAAGGTCTCAAGCTCAAACCAGAAGTTTGATCCCTCGCCCACGCGGCTTTCAACGCCGTAAGAAGCTCCGTGCGCCTCAAGTATACCCTTTACGATGGACAAACCAAGACCGGTTCCGATCTTAGCGCTCTTATGCACCTTGTCAACCTTGTAATATCTGTCCCAAATATAAGGAATGTCCTCTTCTGAGATTCCCTCTCCGGTATCCATAACCGAGATTCTGACTCGGTTATCCCAAACAGACTGATCAATACTTACCTTTTTATCCTCGCCCGTATAGTTGAGCGCATTGTTTACAAGGTTGTAAACGACCTGCAAAATCATCGTCCTGTCCGCTGTAACGTAAACGTTTTCATCGGCATTAAAGGTAATAGTGTAGCTATCTCTCTCGGTCAGCTTCTCATATCTTGTCAGCACAGTGCGGACGGTTTCTGTAATATCAAAGCACTCATGCTCGGGCTTTCTTGTTCCCGCGCGTATCCTTGAAAGGTCGAGCATATCGTTTACAAGCTCTGCCAGGCGCTCGGTCTCATCGATTATTACCTGGACATTTTCGGGATTGTTTTCTCCGGGAATATCCCTCATAACCTCGCTGTATCCCTTTATCATGGTAAGCGGAGTGCGCAGATCGTGTGAAACGTTGGCAAGCAGCTCCTTTTGAAGATCGTCAGTTTTCGCAAGCTCCTCGGATGCGTAATTCAAGGCATCCGCAAGCTCATCAGCCTCTTTGTATCCGCCTCCTACAAACTCCGCGTCATAGTCCCCCTTTGCCAAGGCTCTTGCGGATCGGCTCATTTTCTCAAGCGGCGTGCATATGACTCTCGATATAGCAAGCGCGATTATCAAAGCGCCCATTATAAGCAGGCACACTATCCAGCCAAATTGCTTTTCAAGAGTTTCAACGGTTGCATTAAGCGGCGCAAGCTCGGAATCCATCATAAGGATGTATTCATCCCCTCTTGCATTGGTTTTTATCGAAACGTAGAGTGCGCTTTTATCGCTGTCCTCACTGCTTGAAGAAACATTCATCTTTTTTGAATAAACGCCTCCGTTTTCGACCGCCTCGTTATAGAGATCGGCAAAAGCGCTTGAGGACAAGCTGTGCAAGATGCAACCTCTGTTAATATCAGAATCAGCAATCACGACCGCGTTGCCGTTTATTACCTTGTACAAACGAATACAGCTGTCGGTATCCTCCGAGCGCACGTATACCGCTTCCACCATTCTCTTTTCATTGTTCACAAGCTCGAAGATCTCACTTTCGGTATCCTCAAACTCATCAAATTTTGATCCCTCGTAAAATCTGTTCAAAAGCGCTATCTGAAACACCCAGATCAAGAAAAGTACAAGCACAACAAAGAGCGCAAGCGCGCCAAACAACCGCCACGAAATTCCTGATACGCGGCGGCGCTTGCCTTTTTCTTTTTTAGAAGATATATCGGGGGTATTTTCTATCATGTTGTTTGTCGGATATTCCGCATCAGCTCTCGCCTTCGAAGCGATATCCTACTCCTCGTAAAGTCACTATGTATTTGCTGTATTCACCAAGGCTCTTTCTGAGAAGCTTGATGTGCGTATCAAGAGTCCTTGCATCTCCGTAGAAATCGTAGCCCCAAACGTCGCTGATAAGAGTCTCACGCGAAAGCGCGATGTTTCGGTTTAAAAGCATATAGAAAAACAGATCGTATTCCTTTGGCGACATATCCACGCGCTCACCGTTTATATAAA
This sequence comes from Eubacteriales bacterium, assembly GCA_045638385.1. Taxonomy (GTDB): domain Bacteria; phylum Bacillota; class Clostridia; order Oscillospirales; family CAG-272; genus SVTX01. Next base: position 27,125 of record JAZUBI010000132.1, on the reverse strand, counting down.
CGATCCTTGCCGTAAGATCAGCCTTAAGTCCTCCTCCGTCAAGCTCAACAATGATGTTCTGCTTTTGAGGCTCTGCTTGTGTTGATCCCCTTGATCTGCTCCTCTTCATTATAGCCTCTATACGAAGCATAAGCTCCTTAGCCGAGAAGGGCTTTACAACGTAGTCGTCTATTCCGGTCTCAAATCCGTTTATCTTGTCGTATTCCTCTCCTCTTGCGGAAAGCATGATTATAGGGGTATCGGTAGTCTTGCGTATCTCGCGGCAAGCAGAAAATCCGTCAAGCTCAGGCATCATAATGTCCATTATGATTATATCAAAGCTCTCCTGTCGGCAAAGTCTTACCGCAGACATTCCGTCACCCGCCTCGGTCACGGTATGCCCCTCAAACTCCGCGTACTTGCGGATTATCGAGCGTATTCTCGCCTCATCGTCAACAACGAGTATATGATACATATCAAAGTCCTCCTATCAATCAAAATTGACCTTTTCGGCAAGCCTTTCGGTTATCAAAAGATCAACAACTATCCTCTCGCCTTTTCTGTCAACAGTTACTCTCACCGTATCTCCGACCTTGCAATTCTTGATAATTTCATCAATATCGCGCGGAGACTTTATTTTCGCTCCCTCGATCTCAAGTATCCTGTCGCCAAATTGAAGCTTGTTAGAATTTTCAGAATCAAATATTATTACACCGATCGAATCTATGCCGAATTTTTTATAAACGAAGAAACGATTTTCCTCGGTGACCTCCCAGACCGAAAGACCGCAGTCAACGTCACAGTCCGACTCATATTTGTCAGTATCTATCTCAAAAGTATAATCCATCTCTGTGCCGTCCGCATGGAATTCATTATCAAAGTTGGCGCCCCCAAACGAATCTGACCCTCTGTCTTCTCTCTCGGACTCATCATCGAACACCGCATCGTGAAGCGCGGTAATATCGCATCCACAGCATATAAATGGAAAGGCCAATATTAAAAAAATTATTGCAATTTTCAGCTTCACGCGCTACACCTCCGTTAGATTTTAAATATAAATACCGTATTATACACTGTAATTATAATCTAATATTGTGACAACTTAATGAAGAACAATTAAAAATACGTTGAATAAACGCAAATTTACTTGAATGATCGGGTTTTTTGTGCTATAATTTAAATATAATGCGAAAGGAGGTGCTTTTTGTGCTCGAATTTATCAAAAAAGAGCTTTTGAAGATCGGAATCGACACAGTCGGAGCTCTTTCCCCCGACACCTACACAGTAACACGCGCTTACAAGCTTAAAAAATGCGGGTTTGACGAAAATGATAAGATGTCTGCCGTGATATTCGCAATTCCCTACTACACCGAGCACGAAGAAAAAAACATCTCCTCATATGCCATACCGCGCGACTATCATCTGTTTTGTAGGGAGCTTTTTTCAAATCTTCTGCCCAAGCTCAAGGCCGAATTCCCCGAATATAAATTCGCAGGCTTTGCCGACGATTCACCAATCGACGAGCGAGAGGCGGCGGCAAAGGCAGGACTCGGCATAATCGGAGAAAACGGGCTTATAATAACCGAAAAATACTCATCCTACGTCTTTTTTGCCGAGATCATCACCAACTATCCGATAGAGGCGCAAGAATATGAAATCAAGCGCTGCGAGGGCTGCGGACTATGCAAAAAAGCTTGCCCTCAAAGCGAGATAGGAGAATGTCTATCCGCTCTGACACAGAAAAAGGGAGACCTCACCGAAAAGGAGTCTGACATCATCAAAAAATACGGTTGCGCTTGGGGATGTGACCTCTGTCAGGAATCCTGCCCGCACACAAAAAAAGCCAAGATTAAAGGCACGATTTATACCGAAATAGAATTTTTCAAAAGTGATCTGACACCGATATTAACAACCGATCTGATACACGGCATGTCCGACGAGGAGTTCTCTGCCCGCGCATACTCCTGGAGAAAAAAAGAGACTATACTTCGCAATCTATCAACGATGGAAAAACAAGAGAGGTAAAACAGGCAAATATGATAAACTTTTTACTCGGCCGCGCAGGTAGCGGTAAAACAACTGAAATAATTAAAAATATCGAAGCCGCAGTTCAAAACAAAGAGACTACTTTTCTCCTTGTTCCCGAACAGCAGGTCTATATAAGCGAGTGTATGCTTGCAGACCTCCCCGCCCCCTCCGCTCGCTATCTTCAGGTAATAAGCTTCTCAACGCTTGGTGAGCTCGTGTTCTCCAAATACGGCGGACTTACCGACAAATCTGCATCGAACGCCGTCAGAACTCTGGTTATGTGGCACACTCTCAGACGCGCAACGACCGGAGAATCAACAATGCTCACGCATTACCGCGGAGTAAAAATCGACTCCGCATTTACCTCGATGATGCTCTCTACCATAGACGAGCTGCGCGCAAACTCAATAACTCCGCAGATGTGCGAAGCAATTTCCGAGCACTGTACCGACACAGCACTTGCCGGAAAGCTATCCGATATAGCCGCTATATATCAGCAATTCGAATATAATATCAAGGAATGTGCAGGTGAGGACGAGGCGAACGGAGAGCATAAGCTCGCAAAGCTTGCAAGCATGCTCGAATCTCACGACTTCTTCGCGGATACAAACGTATTTATCGACTCATTCACAAGCTTCACGAAAGAGGAGCTCAATATCCTCAAGATCATAATCTCAAGCGCTAAAAACGTCTGCATTTCTCTGCCCTATGACGGCCATTCAGATGAGCCTCCCTTCTTCTCTATAAGCAACACCTACAAAAAGCTTCAGTCATACGCAAAAGGCAAGGATGTGCGCACAAGATTGAAGAAAGATTACATAAGAAGTGAAAAGAGTGAGCTTCAGGAGCTTGAAAAAGAGCTTTGGAACTTCAGAATCACAAAAAACAACTTGCCCAAGATAAGCGATGCAAACAAAGGCAGCATCGAAATGTACAGGTGCAAAAACGAGTACGAGGAGATCTGGCTTGCCGGACTCAACATAAAAAAGGAGCTTGAAAGAGGTGTAAAATGCTCCGAGATCGCCTTGATAACAAGAAACCCCGAATCAAAGCGGGGTCTTATCAGTGCGGTGTTCAGTCAGCTGAAGATCCCATATTTCCTTTCCGAGAGAACCGATCTTTCAACCACAGCACCCGCAAGGCTCATACTTTCCACCCTGCGCTGTATCTCACACGGATTCAACTCTGTCGACGTACTTACACTTCTTAAAACCGGATTTCTCGGAGTAGATCCGCACGATGCCGACCTTTTCGAGGACTATTGCTACACCTGGAATATCAGCGGCAATCTCTTCACCGTAAGCGAGCCGTGGAGCATGAACCCCAAAGGATACACAACAAGCGAGGACAAACGCAGCCGCCTTATACTCCAAAAGGCTAACGAGGTGCGCAACACCGTAATTTCTCCGCTTATAGAGCTTAGAAATCAATTTACAATAAACAAGGGTAACACGACAGAAAACTGCCGCGCTCTTTACGCATACCTCGAAAAGATCAACCTATCAGAGCAAATAGTATCTGCGGCAGAGCGTGCAATGCAAAAAAATGATGAGATCAAGGAAGCAGGCGAGCTTTTAAGACTCTATGACTGTATCATATCTGCTCTTTCCGACACAGCAAGGATCCTTGAAAACACACTCACAACCGCAGAGGATCTCTATTCGGCACTCGACATAATGCTTCGAAATACCGACATGGGATCGGTCCCTGCAATCAGCGACTATGTAACCGTAGGCTCTGCGGCAACCTTGAGAATTGAAAACATCAAAACCGCTATACTTGTCGGCCTTTGCGAGGGTGAGTTCCCCGCAAATCTCTCCGATGGAGGTATTTTGAGCGAAACCGACAAGGCAATGATTGAACCCATTGTCAACGACATTTTGGGTGAAGAATATGAAAAAACAACACGCGAGGTAAATCTCGCTCAACATGAAAAAGCCATAAATTCGGACGAGCTCTTCTATGTTTACAGATCCATGACAAAGCCCTCCGAAAAGCTCATACTCTCCACGAATAACTCAAGCGTAAGCGGCGGAACACACATCCCCTCCTCTGCTTGGAACAGAATAACATTCCTTTTCCCATATATCACTCCCCTGAGCTTTGATCTCGCAAGCGTGAGAGCAAAGACAAAAGAACAGCAAAAAGCAGATGATGAAAAGAAATCCGACAGCACACCTTCTGAAAATCAAGCAGACGCCAAAGACGAAAACAGAGCAAATGATCCCATCGAGAACTATTTGAAGGACAAATTTTTCGCATATAACCTATTTGGCGACAAGCTTTCGCTGAACAAATCCACTATCACCGAGTATAACAAATGCCCATACCGCTTTTGGTGCAATAGCATTCTTAACCTGAGAGAGCAAAAGGTGAGCGCGATAAACAATGCCGACTCGGGAACGATAATACACCACGTTATGGAACAAGCAATCGGTCAGCTTCATCGTGACGGAATTTTAAAAACTGTGAACACCGACACGCTTCCCGATCTTGTAGACAACATACTTAAGGATCATCTTATCAAAATCAAATGCCCCCTTACTCCCTCTACGATGTACAGCTTTTCGCGTCTTCGTGACCTTTCTTTGATAATGCTCAAAAGCGTAGTTGACGAATTTTCGCAATCAAGCTTAAATGTCGTAGCACTTGAGCAGCGAATTAAGGCCGGAAATAAAAACAGCAGCGCGATAAGCCCAATGGAAATTGAGCTTGAGGTTAACATTGAAAACAAAACGTACAATCCCAAGGTCATTCTTGAAGGCACGATAGACCGTATAGACAGCTACCACAACGATGAAACAGATGAAACCTATGTCAGAGTAGTTGACTATAAGACCGGAAAGCAGGAATACGATGAAGAGAGGATCAAAACGGGAGAGGATATACAGCTTCCCGCATATCTTTTCGTCGCTACTCTTGAAGATAATAAGGGGCTTTTTGGTATAAATAAAGAGCCCAAGGCCGCATCTGCCCAGTACCTCTCGGCTGTGGAGGATAAGGGCGAAACCAGCGCAGTCAGAAGCGGATTTTTCCTCAACGAGGATGATTTCCCCAAGGCAGTAACTCCATCGCTTGATAAGAAGCTGCTTGGAGTCAAATCAAGGACAAAAATTGAAGATTTCAAAAACGCACTCACAAAGGACGGAATTGACAAAATAAAATCCACTATGATTGACAGCGTGAAAACCACCGCGACAGGAATCTACCAAGGAAACATTTCCAAAAATCCATCCGAGACGGCATGCAAATATTGCAAGCTTAAATCATGCTGCCCTGTTGCAGAGAAATAAAAAGGGGGTGTAAAACATGGGATATAAACCGACAGACGATCAAATAAAAGCAATGGAAGCAGAAGGCAGAACTATTCTTATAAGCGCCGCCGCAGGCTCCGGAAAAACAACTACACTCACACAAAGAATAAAAAAAGCCGTTATTGAACACAACCGTGACATTTCAGAATTACTTATCGTAACATATACACGCTCCGCCGCAGCAAAGCTTAGAGCGGATATGGCGGAAGCAATCAGTGATGCCATAGCAGAGCATCCGGATAACAAGCATCTTCACAATCAGTTGATCAAGCTTGGCAGTGCAGATATATGCACGATAGACTCCTTCTTTGCCGCGCCCGTCAAAGCAAACTTTGAAAAGCTGGGACTTCCGTCCGGGCTCCGCCCCGGAGACAGTGCTGAGCTTGACCCTATACGAGAAAAGCTTATGCGGGAAACCCTCGATGAGTTTTTTGAAAAATGCGAGCATTATAAGGACAGCTCCATCTCCCCCGTCGGATACAGCACCGAGTATACAGATCTTATGGGTGTTATAACCGAGGCGAGAGACTCATCCAAGATGATTCCAACCTTTTGGAACACTTACAACAAGCTTATCACCTCCCCTCGATCGATCGAACAGTTAAAGGATCATGCTGACAGACACAGAGATAACGCCAAAAAGGACTTTTTTGAAACAGATGAGGGCAAGGTCTGGAAAGAAGAGCTTTATCTCAAAATAAAAGAGCTGTGGAAAGGCTTTAGAAAACACTTAGACGATATGCAAAACGACGCCTACGTTGCCTCTCAATACGGCAACACTTTTTCAGACGATGCCGTCCAATGCCACGAAATACTTAACGCAATTGAAAAAGGAAGCTACACAGACGTCCAGAGCGCGATGCAAAAGCTCAAATTCGGGAAGCTCCCGACCCTAAAAGCAGATAAAAAAACACCGGAATGCGAGCGTTACCATGAATTGCGTAAAAAGCTGACCGGAAAATACTCTGAGATCAAGGGCGAATATGTGAAAAAGACACCCGCCGAGCTCTCTTCTTTGTTTGAACGCTATGCGGATATGTGCCAGATCCTGTATGATATTCTCATAGAATTCAGAAATAAATATCAAGCGGAAAAGCTTAGTAAGGGTATATACGATTTCTCCGATATGCCGGAATTTCTCCTTAAGCTTCTTCTGGATGAGAACGGCAATGAAACCGACTACGCAAAAACCCTTTCAAGCAAATATAAAGAGGTGTACATCGACGAGTATCAAGACGTAAACGAGATCCAGGATACTATTTTCAAGATCATAGGTAAGGATCACCGCTTCATGGTAGGAGACATAAAACAAAGCATTTATGCCTTCCGCGAAGCCGAGCCGGATATATTCGCAAAATATCGCGACACATTTCCCAAATACGTTAATAACGACACTCCCGTCGATCCGGACAGCGGAAACCTCATATTCATGTCCGAAAACTTCAGATGCTCGGAAAATATAATCGATTTTGCAAATGCAATATGCTCCGGCATATTCTCCGCTTTTCCCGGAAAGCTGAACTACACAGATGCAGATAATCTCAAATTTAGTAAGGATATTTCTAAGGGATATATCAACCCCAAAATCTCACTTAATATAATACAAAATCTTGCCACGCCTGATGATGAAGATGGCAACAACGAGGATGATGGGCAGGACGGCAACACATCCGAGGACAGCGAGCGCGCATCCGGACTTGAAGCGGAAGCTATGCTCATAGCAAACGAGATCACCCGTTTGCTAAAGGGAAAAGAAAAGAAAGGAAACGGAGAGGATGTTTTAATTGGAGATATTGCAATCCTCGTCCGCAAGCACAATCTGTACGCCCCAATCACGAAAGCCCTCGACGAATTGAATATTCCTTATAGCATACCGTCTAAAAAGGACCTTCTCTCCTCTGAAGAAATGCAGCTTTTAGTGGATCTTCTCTCGGTAATCGATAACCCCAGAGTAGACATACCGCTTTACCATCTTCTCACCGCATCCTATGATAATAAAGAACCTGAATTCAGTCTTGAAGAAATCATAAATATACGCAAAGATGCAGACGTCTCAAAATCGCTCTATGACGCCATTATCCACTGCATAGATAACGGAAAAACAAAGTATATTAAAGAAAAGTGCGCTAAATTCAAGGAATTTGTCGATACAATGAGACGAAATGCGCAAGGTATGAGCGCGGATAAGTTCATAAGAGATCTTGTTACGACAAAATATTCTGCTCTCACCGCCACAGAGGCATACGCATTCGTCTATGATTGCGCTTGTAAATACGTTCAGAACACATGGAACAGCCTGTACAGTTTTCTGAGATATTTCAAGGATTACATCAAAAAAGATATCGACAGCGCTGAAATCGAAGCAAAGGCAAGTGATCGCAAATATGTCAGCATAATGACCGATCATAAATCAAAGGGGCTTGAATTTGAGGTCTGTTTCCTCTTTGGATTCGGAAAATGGTTCACGTCAAGCCGTTCAGAACCAATCATCTTCAGCAAAAAGCACGGCCCTTCAATGAAGCTCCCTCCCATGCCGGACTCAACGGACATAATCAAAAGCATCAGCGTCAGATTTGAGGAAAACCCAATCTACAAGTCTGCTAAAAAGTATAACAGATTAATGCAGCTTGAGGAGGAGGCAAGAATCTTTTACGTTGCCCTCACCCGTGCAAAGGAGCGCCTCTATATCAGTGCAACGATTAACAAAACCTATGAGGACTATGTAAAAGATCTTTACGAGTCAGGCGAACGCAACGATGAGATCAGAAAAAGCCTTGCCTATATCAAATGGGTGCTTCTCATGCTCCCGGATGCAAGAGAAGATCTCTACGAGCTTAATATCTACAACGCGCAAGATATAAAGCCGTTCGTAGATGAGGAGGATACAAATCCCGATGCCGATCAAGCTGAAGCTGAGGAGACAAACGAAAATAAAACCACAATCGACGATGATTTCTATGCCAAGCTGTATAGTGAGGCATTAAGGGAGGATGACAAAAAATCACAAAGCCTTTCCTCCGTGCCCTCAAAGGTAGCGGCATCAAAGGTGTCCTCAACAATGCTCGATGAGCTTTTCACGTCTCAGGAGGAAACGCCGAAAAAATCAAATAAAGACAGTGATGCTACAATAGCTATCAGAGCAAGGATAAAGCAGATAAAATCATCCTCCCAAAGCTTTGATAACCTCTTCCTTGATGATAAGAAGTCGGATGCCGCCGAGGTTGGAACCGCAACCCACGCCGTTCTCCAATTCTGCGACTACGATAGCTGCGAGAAAAACGGAATCGAGCATGAAATCGAGAGGCTCAAGAACGAAAAGTTCATCAGCAAGCGCATGGTTGACATAATCAACAAAGAAGAGCTTAAAAAATTCTTCCAAAGCAATTTCTACAAGCTTCTGCGTAGCGCGAAATCGGAACACCGCGAATTTAAATTCGGAATGTTCCGAGACGCATCGGATTTCACGGAAGACCGGAGTGTCAAGGATCGCGTTAAGGATAAAAAGATCTTCGTGCAGGGATCGATCGACCTCCTTATGGAAATGCCCGACGGAGAGATAATTCTTTGCGATTACAAAACAGACCGCATTTCAGATGAAGAAAAGCAAAACATGGAGTCCCTTGAGCAGCGCATGAACAAGGCACACGGCGCGCAGCTCAAGCAATATGAGCACGCCATTGAGCAGATCTTCGAAAAGCGCCCCGGAAGGTCATTCATATACCTTCTCGAGCTTGGCGAAGCAATAGAAATTAAATAACAAAAAAATTCGGAGTCCCAAGGGACTCCGAATTTTTTTATATGAAAGCGTTATTAGTCGATCTGGTCAAGGAACTTCTTGAATCCGGTATTGATGGTGTTCTCTTTTCCCTTAATATAGGAAGCAAGATTGTTCGTTGAGCTGGGCCAGAGGAGCTCGGGAACAGTGTAGCAAACACCGGTGCTTGTTTGAGTTCCTGCGGTGATAAAGGTCTGACCAACGTCGGTAGTTACACTATCCCAAACTATCTCAAGCATAGCGGCATCCTCAGGCATATCAGCAACACGCTTACCGAGAAGCTTCTCGTAGTATGTTATCTTAACGCTCTCAGAGTAGTATGCAAGAAGCTCGAGCGCCTCACCAACCATCAAGGGGTTCTTCAAATATGAGAGAACACCGATGTATCCGCCCCACTGAAGCGACTTGTATCCTACGGAAGCCTGGTCAAGATCGAACATAGGATAAGGAACAACTCCGAATTCAATATCGTAGTTGAGGTAGCTTGTCAATCCGCCTGTTGAAGAAATGTGAAGGAGCGTTCTGCCGCTGGTAAGCGGAACAGAGTTTGTATGATACTCATAGTCGAACCATGCGCAGTTAGAAGCACCGAGATCCTTAAGTATGGAAATAAGCTCATCTGCCTTTTCGAAATACTGCGACTGGCTTATTGCAACCTTATACGCACCGGTCTGATCCTGCTCCATCATCGGGATGTTACTCGATGTCAAGAATCCGCAGAAGCTTACCCAACAGGTTCCGGCAATACCGAACGTGTCATCGGTGGTCTTACCGTTACCCGTCTTATCCATGCTTACGAGGTTTGCAAGCGAGATCATCGCGTCAAGAGTCCATTCTCTTTCCTGAACAAGATCGTAAAGCGACTTGTCAAGAGAAGACTCATAAAGAGCAAGCATATCCTTGTTGAACGCGATAACGTATGTATTCAAAAGGTTGAAATCACTAAGGCCCAAGAAATAATTACCGTTAAGCTCAAGAGTATCCATGAAGTCCATATTCCAATAAGGAGCATCAAGGTCTATACCCTCAAACTCGCCAAGGTCGCGAAGGAGGTTATCGGAAATTAAGGCTCCAACCGCACCGTGAACGTGCGTCATAACCATATCCATAGTTCCATCCATGCTCTGAACTGCGGTCTGAACATAAGTGTTATACGTATCGAACTTAGCATCGGGAATAGACACTCTGACGATCTCGATTCCCAAATATCTCTGGACTCTTTCCTGACGCTGGAAAACCGACTCATCCATTGCGCTTCCGTCGTTGGTTTCATCGTCCATATAATAAAGGTCTACGGCTGTGGACGGTGCCAGGAACATATTAAAATCTTCATTGTAATCCTGTCTTTCAATATCCGGGAAAAACTCGTCGTCCATATCGAAATCCATTTCGCCCTGTTCCTCTTCCTCTTCCTTTCCGCAGGCAACGAATGCGGAGAGCGCAAGAATCAAGGTCAAAAGAAGAATTAAAAGCTTAACAATTCGTTTCATTCTCTTTCCTCCTGTAGTTATCAAGGCTGAAAAATTCAGCTTTTCACATATACAGATATATTATATCAAAAATAATTCCAAATGTCAAGTGAACAATTCGTGAATATAAAACATTTTTTCAAAACATAAATTTGCGCACTTTTACCACTAAAAAAAGCGGTAAAATCAAACAAAATAAAGGCGTTGTATCACTAAAATACAACGCCTTGTTTTATATCGGCAGATCACGGATTCTGCTCTCCGCAATGTGTGCAGAATTTTGGGTCTATACGCTTGTTGCCGGGTCCGTATCTTGCGCTGTTGCCAAGAGACGCCTCGATCTTCATCAATCTGTTATATTTCGCCACTCTGTCGCTTCTGCAGGGCGCACCCGCCTTAATAAATGCGGCTCCGGTTCCAACGGCTATATCTGCAATGGTCGTGTCCTCGGTCTCGCCCGATCTGTGCGAAAGAATATGAGTGTACCCCGCCGCCGATGCCATATCTGTAACCTCAATGACCTCGCTGAGAGTACCTATCTGATTAGGCTTGACCAGAATCGCATTTGCCGCACCGACCTCAATTCCGTGAGCAAGTCTTTTCGGATTTGTCACAAAGAGATCGTCACCAACAAGCATCACTCTGTCACCGATCCTTGCCGTCAGCTCGGCCCATCCCTCAAAATCACGCTGATCAAGGGGATCCTCAATAGACATTATCGGATATTTCTCGACAAGCGAAACGTAATAGGCTATGAGATCCTCCTTGCTCTGCTTGACGTTGCGCTTTGGCATAACGTAAACGCCGCTGTCCTCGTCAAACCACTCGCTCGATGCCACGTCAAGCGCGATCTTGACCTCATCGCTCGTGTATCCGCTCCTCTCTATCGCCTCGCAGATAAGCTCTATCGCCATAGAATCCGACTCAAGATTCGGCGCAAATCCGCCCTCATCTCCGACACCGACGCTTAACGAACGGCTCTTGAGTATAGAACCGAGAGCGTGATATATCTCGCTGCCCATACGAAGCGCATCTGCAAAGGAACGCGCGCCGATAGGCACTATCATAAATTCCTGAATTTCCACGTTGTTCGAGGCATGCGCTCCACCGTTTAAAATATTCATCATAGGGATTGGAAGTCTTACAGCGCGTGAACCGCCTATCCATCTGAAAAGCGGTATCTCATACGAGGCGGCGCAGGCTCTTGCATTTGCGAGCGAGACTGCGAGTATCGCATTTGCCCCAAGCTTTGACTTGTTTTCTGTTCCGTCAAGCTCACACATAAGCTTGTCAATAACAGATTGCTCAGCCGAATAGCACCCGATAAGCTCCGGGGAGATGTGCTTGCAAATTCCGCTAACCGCGTCAAGCACTCCCTTTCCACCGTATCTTCTCTTGTCTCCGTCTCTCTTTTCAACGGCCTCGTAAATGCCCGTAGACGCTCCGGATGGCACACTTGCCACCCCGATCGACCCGTCTGAAAGCATCACCGTGGCCTCTACGGTAGGATTTCCTCTCGAATCAAGGATCTCCCTGCCGGTACATTTAACAATTTGCGGTTTTATCATATCTTACATTCACCCTCCAAGCATTTCATTCTACATAAACATTATTTGCATAAAAAGGTAAAAATATGCGAAAAAGGGGTCAAGTTCAAAGGATTTTTTAATGTTATTATCCGTTTATCTTTTTAAGTATGCGATTTTTCATTTCAAGGGCAAAATCCACGTTGCCAAAGCAAATAATATTCTCGCCCTTTCTCATAAGGTCAACAATTTTGTCCGCCGCATCGGTAAGATCACGGCACAAAAGCGCACCGCGAGGCATCTGATCATTGGGCAGATCGCCCATGATCAAAACAGACTCAACGGAAGTATTCTTTTCTTTAAACACACCCAAAAGATTCAAGCTCTGCTTTGGAATGCAAACGGAAATACCACCCTTTCCCTCACCGAACAGCTCACCGATAAGAGCGCAAAGCAGCTCCGCCTCGGCAATACTCTCCGCAGAGTCGACTATCACCGCGGGAGATGCCGAAAGAAGCTCAAAGCATCCTGTTCCCGTAGCAGATGCAAGTCCTGCCGAAATGCTCGCCCACGGAAGCTTAACACCGTCTCGGCGAATAGCCAGCGCCGCTTCGATAACAAGCATTGCCGAATCTCGCTGTATGTACGAAGGGCTTTTAATAGTATATCCGCCCCTGCCTCCGTATGAAAATCCAAGCTTTATGCTTGAGAGCGATTCTATTTCAAAACCAAGCTTCGAGGTGAAATTAAGTCTTACTCCACCCGTAACGCAAGCGCTTGAGATCATCTCATAAATATTCTTTTTCTGATTTCCGCTTATGACCTCGCGTGCACCGCGCTTTATCGATTCACACGCAATACGCACTGTACTCTCATCCCCGTCAAGCGCAGTCGGAACGACAACGAGATCGTACGGAGAGCAAACCGAATCAAGGCTGTGATCCTCTCCCGATGTACCCTCAAGTATAAGATACTCGCATCCGTGCATCTTGCAGATAAGAAGAGCCAATACAAACGAAAGCTCCTCACTAAAATAGCTCTCCTCCGTATTTTTTGAAACCACTGCCTTGAGCTCTGCAACTGCTCTGTTGTATACCTCTATTTCGGGTATTTCACCGTCAAGAGAGACCACCGCTCTCGAATCGTATCCGCCAACCGACGAAATGCGCCCTACCTTGTACCCTGCGTTCTTGATAACAGATTCAAGCATGACCGCCGCCGCATGGCCCGATGCTCCGCGAGGAATAACAATACTGCTCGTTCCGATATTTATACGCCCAAGCGATACACAAAGCTCGCGTATCCTCTTAATTGAAAGATCCGAATAGCTCTCGGCTCTCTCAAACGAATTCATATATTTAAGTGAATTTACGTATTTCATATTACTCTACCTTTGCTTCTCTCTTAAGAATAACGACACTGTCCTGTCCAACGGTAACACATCGGGTAAATATTTCCCCGCTCTCAATACTTCTGTATCTGTATTCCCCGTCAAGCTCCAGACTGAATGGCTCTCCGCGATTTGCTATGACAAGCAGATAGCTACCGTTTTTTTCTCGCGCATATGCAATCGCGCTCTCGGTATAGCTCAGAATTTCAAAGCTGCCACTGTCAAGAGCCTCCTCACAGCTCCTCATTTTACCAAGCATCCTATAATACTCAAGTATTTCCGCGCGATATGTTCCGCTTATACCGTTCCACGGAAAAGGCATGCGGCAGAAAGGATCTCCGTACCCCTCAAGTCCGACCTCATCTCCGTAATATACCGAAGGTATACCGTAAGCTGTAAACTGTATAGCAGCGGCGATCTTCAAGAGTCTTATTCCGCCTTTAAGCTCGCTTTCACTGAGGGTCGCAGTAGCCAAAACGCTGTTGGGCTCGCCCACGCGGTCATCCTCTCGTCCAAGCACGGTAAGGATCCTCTCGGTGTCGTGCGTTCCAAGAAGATTCATAAGATTATCCGAAACACATTTAGGATATGAGGAATAGATCTCTGTCATTGTATCGTAGAGCATCTGCGCATCCCCCCACTGACAAAACGCAACTATTGCGTTCTTAAGAGGATAATTCATAACGCTGTCAAGCTGTTCTCCGAGAAAATATCGTCTTCTTTCGCCGTATGCGATCTTTGTGGCGGCATTTTCCCAGACCTCGCCTATGATAACGGCGTCACCGCCGCTGAAGCTCTTGGCTTTTTCTCTCAATTCTCGCAAAAAATCATTTGAAAGCTCGTCCGCAACGTCAAGTCGCCAGCCCGAGATGCCTTTGCGCGTATAACGTTCAATTATGCCGCCATCGCCCGTGAAAAAGTCTCGGCAGGCCTTATTTTCGTGATTAAGCTTTGGCAATATCTCAATTCCCCACCACGATTCGTAATCATCGGGATAGGAACGGAATTTATACCATTCGGCATACTCCGAAAGCGGATCGTTGTAAGCTCCGCCCTTTCCGTACCTTTTATATCTGTTAAAGTAAACGCTGTCATCTCCCGTGTGGTTAAAGACACCGTCAAGAATTATGCCTATCCCCTTCTCGCGAGCCCTTTCGATAAGATTATCAAATGCCGCCTCGCCGCCGAACATTTCGTCGATCCTTGTGTAGTCACCCGTATCGTATTTGTGGTTCGAGTACGCCTCAAAGATCGGGCTTAAATATATCGTAGTGACTCCAAGTGATATAAGATAGTCAAGCTTCTCTGCAACCCCCCATAGGTTTCCGCCGAAAAAGTTGTTATTTTTTATCGGTTGACCCGAGATCTCGGGATAATCGGGTATTCCGTGATCCCAGTCGTCACAAAGAGTAGCATCTGCGCGCAACGGCACATTTCCCTCACCGCGGAAAAATCTGTCAACAAAAACGTGATAGATCACGCCCTTTCCGAATTTTTCGGGCGTGGTGTATTCCTTTTTGTGTATAAGCAAGGAGAATCTGTCTCCCGCACTCTCCTCCAAAACAAAATCCTTGTTATTTCGCGTAGAGGTAAAAAGCGTCTCAAAGCCGCGAAGAAACAGAAGCTCATAATAAAAAAGTCCGCATCCGCTGATGCCGCAAAGCTCCTCTGTATCGATAAAGAGCGAATAGACCTCGGATATACCGTCTCCGCCTATCCTCTCAAAAGGAATATCAAGATCCTTGCCGCCGTCAGGCGAAATTCGCATAACTATCCCCATAGCCCCAAGCCTGCGAGACAGAGTCACACGGAATTCGATATGCTCTCCGCACCGAAAGGCGCCAAGCTGACTTACGTCCTTGCCGCCTGAAAATTTATTAAGTTTCACCTCACAGCCCTCATCAATCAGCTTGTACAGTTTCGGGAGCATAGTACATCCTCTTTATTTTACGGGGGACGCGATCCGTCCCCCTATTTCATTTTATTTTACCGGCTTAAGATTCCAGAATTTTTCCGCATATTCCTTTATCGAACGGTCAGCCGCAAAGAATCCCGCCGCGCTCGTATTGAGAAGAGACATGCGCGTCCATCTCTCTCTGTCCGAATATGCCTCGATCATATCCTCACGCGCCAAGCGATAGGACTCAAAGTCTGCAAGACACATATAAGGATCCGCAATTCCCTGACCGCTCAAAAGATATGTTGCTATATCAGCAAAGGATTCTCCCGCGAAGCCGATAGACAAGAAGTTCACTATTCTCTTCAGCCTCTCGTTGTTAGCATAGAACTCCGCTGATCTGTATCCGCGCAGCCATGTCTCCTCTACCTCTCTTGCGGTAAGACCGAATATATACATATTCTCTCTGCCCACCGCATCGAGCATCTCTACGTTCGCGCCGTCGAGAGTACCGATCGTAATAGCGCCGTTGATCATCAGCTTCATACAGCCGGTTCCGCTCGCCTCCTTGCCCGCAAGCGAGATCTGCTCTGAAATATCCGCGGACGGAATGAGTATCTCTGCCGTGCTCACGTCATAGTTTTCAAGGAAAATAACGTTGAGCTTCTCCTTTATCTTGGGGTTCTGCTCAATGTCCTTTGAGATCATGCAGATAAGCTGGATTATACGCTTCGCCATGTAATAGCCCGGCGCAGCCTTAGCACCAAAGATAAAGGTCTGGGGACGGATCGGAAGATCGGGATCGTCCTTGAGATCAAGATAAATACCTATGATATTAAGAACGTTAAGAAGCTGACGCTTGTATTCGTGCAGTCTCTTTATCTGCACGTCGAAAACAGCGTGAGTGTCTATCATCTTGCCCGTCTTTTTATAAAGATGGTTTGAAAATGCTATCTTGTTGTTATGCTTTATCGCGCGAACTCTGTCAAGCACCGCGGCATCGTCTGCAAACCTTGCAAACTCGCCAAGCTTAATAGGATCGTGACGGTAATCCGTGCCTATGCACTCGTCAAGCAGATCTGCAAGCTTTGGGTTTGAGTAGCAAAGCCAGCGGCGGTGAGCGATTCCGTTAGTAACGTTCTCAAATCTGTCGGGATACATTCTGTAAAAGTCCTTGAAGATAGTCTCTGTAAGAATATCCGAATGGAGCTTTGATACACCGTTGACCGAGTGCGAGCCTACAACAGACAGATTAGCCATTCTGACAGAGCCGTATCCTACGATGCTCATCTTGCTTATTCTCTGCCAGTTTCCGGGGAACGCCTCCCAGGCCTCGCGGCAGAATCTCTCGTTTATTTCCTTAACGATAGTGTAAATTCTTGGGAGCTTGAGCTTGAAAAGATCCTCATTCCAGGTCTCAAGCGCCTCGGGCATAACGGTGTGGTTTGTATAAGAACAGATCTTCACAACCTTGTCCCATGCCATCTCCCACGGGAAGAAATACTCATCCACAAGTATTCTCATAAGCTCCGGGATACAGAGCGCAGGGTGAGTGTCATTTATATGAATGGCAACCTTGTCCTCAAGGTTTGCAAGCGTTCCGTAGACCGCCATATGGTCGCGTATTATGCTCTGAATAGATGCCGAAACAAGGAAATATTGCTGGGAAAGGCGAAGAAGCTTACCCTCGGTGTGATTGTCCGCAGGATAAAGCACCTTAGTCAAGGTCTCTGCGTTATTGCTTTCCTCAAGAGCCTTCTGATACTGTCCCTGCGAAAAAAGTCCCATATTGAAATTCTGTATATTTCTCGCTCTCCAAAGTCTCAGTCTGCTTATCGCGTTGCTGTCAGATCCCGAGATCATCATATCGTACGGAACAGCCTCAAGCTCCTCGCAATCCTCGTAAACGACCGACAAATGATTATTCTCCCATTGCTCTCTGACGCGACCGCCGAAGCGAACGACGAAAGCGCGGTCCGTTCTCGGAACGAGCCATATCTCACCGCCGGGAAGCCATACGTCGGGAAGCTCTACCTGCATTCCGTCAACTATCATCTGCTTAAAGAGTCCGTACTCATAGCATAGCGAAAATCCCGTAGCGGGATAGTCAAGCGACGAGAGCGAATCCATAAAGCAAGCGGCAAGTCTGCCAAGTCCGCCGTTTCCGAGTCCCGCATCGGGCTCACATTCGTAAAGCGTGTCAAGATCAAATCCAAGCTTTGATAAAGCCTCGCCATATTCCTTCTGCAATCCGAGATTACATACGTTGGTCTTAAGCGAGCGACCGAGCAGAAACTCCATGCACATATAGTAAACGCGCTTAGCTCCGACCTTGTTTACCTGCTTTTTGAATTCGCCGCGCTTTTCTGTAAGAATATCGCGGATCGTCATCGAAACAGCCTTATACATCTGATCGGCAGACGCCTCCTGCGCCGTGCAGCCAAAGTATCTTGAAAGCTTCGTCTCTATATTTTCCTTTATTTCAACCGGATTTAGGTTTTGATTGTTCATTTAATGTGGTACCTTTCTTTTCGTGTTTTGCAAAAATGCTTTTAGGCATAGGAGAAACAAGAATAAGAGCTAATCTCTCCTATGCCTGAAAGTCCTTGGGGCTGCCGCGCATCTTACCTCGCGGCAGCCTCATCATGTTACTTATATTTAACTGTCAGATCGATTCGTACATCTCCATGTACTTCTCTGCCGATACAGTCCAGGAGAAATCGGTTCCCGTGATCTTGGAAACGAATTTCTTATACTGTGCCGTATCGCGGTAAAGCTCAAGAGCCGCAAGGATCCTGTCGCGAAGCTCGTCGGGAGAATAATTTGCAAACGTAAATCCGTTTCCTCTTATTTCACCGTTGTCGATCCAATATCCCTTTATCGAATCGTAAAGACCGCCCGTCTCTCTGACAACCGGCATCGCGCCGTATCTCGAGGCTATCATTTGAGAAAGTCCGCAGGGCTCGCTCTTGGACGGCATAACGAAAATATCGCAAGCCGCGTATATTTTCTTTGAAAGATCGCGGTCGTAGGTCAAGAGCGCCCTTACCTTGTCGGGATAAGCGGCCTCAAGCTCGGTAAAGAAGCTCTCAAATCTCGCCTCTCCCTTGCCGAGAACAACAAACTGAACGTCGTTATTTTCAACTATGTCGTATGCGATATTCTCAACAAGATCAAGTCCCTTGTGGCTTGCAAGTCTTGAAATAATAGCGATCAACGGCACGTCCGCCCTTTCCGGGAGCCCGTATTCGCGCTGAAGCGCAAGCTTATTCTCCTTCTTGCCGTTCAGCACGCCTCTGCGGTCATAATTCTTTGCAAGAGGAGCATCCTTTGCGGGATTATAATAGGAATAGTCAATTCCGTTGAGAATACCGCAAAGCTTGTGCGCATTTCTCTCAAGAACGTGATGAAGACCGTGCGCATATTCAGGCGTTCTTATCTCCTGCGCATATCTCGGACTTACCGTAGAGACCTTGTCCGCGCACTCTATCGCCGCCTTCATAAGATTGATGCAATCATCGTATCTCATAAGCGCGTACGTTTCCGGACCGAGATCAAACACATCCCCCAAGATCGAGAAATCGTATTTTCCCTGATACTCGATATTGTGAATGGTATAAACCGTCTTAGTGTTTTCAAATCCTTCAACGTTACGGTATTTCGTGTTGAGGTAAACAACCGTCATCGCGGCTTGCCAATCGTTGGCATGGATCACGTCGGGATAAAACCCGAGCTTTATAAGCGACTCCATGACCGCCTTGCAAAAATATGCGTATCTCTCACCGTCATCGAAAAATCCGTAAAGCGCGCCGCGCTTGAAATAGTATTCGTTGTCAATAAAATAATAGGTCACTCCGTCCTTGCAAAGGCTTTTGATGCCGCAATAAGCGCGTCTCCATGCAAGATCGAACTCAAATACAGCCTCATCCTTCATCTGCTCACGCCAGCTGTCGTTCACAGCCGCGTAAAGAGGCAGTATCACCCTTACGTCAACGTTATTCTTCTCCCGCGCCTTGATAGCCGCAGGAAGCGAGCCCATAACGTCACCAAGCCCACCTGTCGCCGCGAAGGGCATGACCTCCGCGCCTACAAAAAGTATTTTTTTCATAAAATTCTCTCCGTTCCACTTAAATTATGAGAGTAAATATAAAAGGGTCAATATGCTTCAGAACCGAATCCGCCCTTATATCGATTATCATTTCCGGTTTACGATTAAGAGCGACATAGTTATAGGTCAAGCCGCACGTGAGGAGCAACACCTCGTATACGGCAAAAATTCAACTTTAATGAACCGAGAAGTTTTGTCGCAGACAAGGCGCACCGCAGCGGGCAAGGCGCAGGCGTAGTTACCTACGTCAAGCCGCACGTGAGGAGCAACGCAGTATGCGGCAAAAATTCGAAGGTTATCACACCGACATATTCTTTCCGATATAGAACGGCATAGTCTCGTGTCCGGAAAGCTTGCGCTTGTCCTTGATCATAACGTTTTTATCGGCAATAACGCAGTTAAGCTCAGCTCCCGAGCAAACATAGGTATCCTGGAAAAGAACACAGTTCCTGACTACCGCGCCCTTGCTTATATGAACTCCTCTGAAAATGATCGAATCTTCAACTGTTCCCTCAATAACGCATCCCTCCGCAACAACGGAATTTGAAACCTTAGCTCCGTCGCAGTAGCGCGTAGGAGCGGAGTTGCGGATCTTTGTAAGGATGGGACGGTTTCTCTCGCCAAAGAGCTGACCTCTCATTTCGGAATCAAGAAGTCTCATAGAGCAATCGAAATATCCCTCCATAGAGCCTATATGCGCGTAAACACCGGTATAGTCGTAAATCTTGTATTTTTCCTTGCCTATGTTTTTGCGGATAACGTCCTGCAAAAAGCTTGTATATCCCCGATTTATCGCAATGTCAAGAACCTCAAGCAGATATGTGCGCTTAACAACCATTATGTTGATATAAACGCGAGTTCTCTTGCTTACGTTTTTGGTATCGACAATATCCGTAAGATTACCCTCATCGTCGCACTCAACTATTCTAACCGTTTCGTGATGCATGGGAGTAGTCATCTTTGTAACGAATGTAATATCAGCCTCGCCCTTGATGTGCTGCTCAAT
The DNA here is from genome assembly GCA_045638385.1 of Eubacteriales bacterium. Taxonomy (GTDB): domain Bacteria; phylum Bacillota; class Clostridia; order Oscillospirales; family CAG-272; genus SVTX01. Next base: position 6,633 of record JAZUBI010000132.1, on the reverse strand, counting down.
AACGTCATTGAGATCAATGTTACATATAACGTCGCAATCAGACATTACAACGTAATCCTCATTGCATCTGTTAAAGAAATTGACCGTACCCAAAAGAGCCTCAAGCCTTGAGGTATAAAACTTATTCGAAGCGGCATTCTCAAAGGATGAGATATAGGGAGGCAGGATCTTTATACCGCCCGAGCGGCGCGCAAGATCCCAGTCCTTACCGTTTCCGAGATGGTCAAGAAGCGATTGATAGTTGTTATGTGTAACGATTCCGATCTTTGAAATACCGGAGTTTACCATACTCGAGATCGGGAAATCGATCAAACGGTATCTTCCCGCAAAGGGAACGCTTCCGAGAGTTCTCTTTCGGGTAAGCTCGGGAATATTGCTGTCATGAATATTTGAAAAAATAAGTCCTACTGCAGTCATATGTCTTCCCTCCTCATCTGTTATCCGAGATAATTTCGCCGTCAGCAACAGTGCCGCCGCTCTGGACCTCAACATCCTCACCAAGCACCGTAATGCCCTTAGCATTTTCCTTTGCGGCTCCGACCGTAGCACCCGCACCGATAGTTACGTTTACGTCAATGATCGAATAATTGACCGTAGCGCCCGCTCCGATCTCTGTATCACCCATAAGCACGCTGTCCTTAATATAAGCTCCGTGTCCAACCTTGACACCCGAGCCGAGAACGCTGTTGATTACAGTACCGTAGACCTCGCATCCATCGGTAATGTAAGAATTTTCAATTCTCGCGCTCTTTGCTATGAACTGAGGACCGTTAGGCTGATTTTTCGAATATATCTTCCAATCGGGATCTCCGAGATCGAGAACGGGATCCTCACCGATAAGATCCATATTCGCCTCCCAAAGAGAGGATATGGTTCCAACGTCCTTCCAATAGCCCTCAAAGGCATATGCGTACATCTTCTCGCCTGCGGCAAGCATATTGGGAATTATGTTCTTTCCAAAGTCGTTCGAGGAATCGGGATCAGCCTCATCCTCTGTAAGATACTTCTCAAGCTTATCTCTGTTGAAGATATAGATTCCCATAGAAGCAGACGTGCTGTCGGGATTCTTGGGCTTCTCAGAGAACTTGTAGATAGATCCGTCGGGATTGGTGCTCATGATACCAAAGCGACTCGCCTCCTCGATCGGAACGTCAATAACGGCAATGGTGCAGTCCGCGCCCTTGTCCTTGTGATATTTGAGCATCTTGTCGTAATCCATCTTGTATATATGGTCTCCCGACAAAATAAGCACGTAGTCGGTATCATATCTGTTTATGAATGCCAGATTCTGGTATATAGCATTAGCAGTTCCCTTGTACCAGTCGGCAGACTTCTGTCCCTGATAAGGAGGCAATATCTTTACGCCGCCGAAAACGCGGTCAAGATCCCATGGCTGACCGTTTCCTATATATTCGTTGAGCACGAGCGGCTGGTACTGGGTAAGTACACCAACCGTATCAATTCCGGAGTTTATACAGTTTGACAGGGTAAAATCGATTATCCTGTACTTTCCGCCGAAGGACACCGCAGGCTTAGCGGTCTTAACAGTCAAAGCGTAAAGTCTTGAGCCTTGTCCGCCGGCAAGGAGCATCGCAACGCATTCTTTTTTCTTAAACATGGAAACATCTCCTCTTTAATAAATGTATTTTTTGTATTTTCGCGGTCTTTTTAATTTTTCATCTCTTCAAGGACAACAACCTCAAATCGGTCGAGCAGGATTCGTCCGTCACAAATAGACATATCCCCTCTCCTGCTTCCGCCGTATCTTTGAGATAAGCTGTCAAGCAGGATCTTATATTCGGCTCTCTTTGGCAAGCGCAGCTCTCTGCCCTCGCCCGAAGGATCAAACAGCAGAACTGTTCTCTCCCCATCACAACAGCATTCAACGCCGCAGATGCCAAGATCGTCGGAAATGATCTTTATGCTCCTGCCATCTCGCCAAAGGCTCTCACAAGAAAGATATATCGCATTCAGGTCTGATGTAAATAGCTGAAGCCTTGAGCTTTCAGCGCTATCGCTCAAAAGCGTGTTCTCACAGCCCATATGAGTGATAATTTTCCCACTCGCAAAGGTATTATAGGCTCTCAGTATCATCTTCCGATTAAAAGCCGATGCATCACACGCAAGGGATTCAAGGCTTAGCGGGCAGGAATCGCAATCAACTGCGACTGCGTCAAAATTTTCTCCGCCAAGATCCTTGTTTTTTGAAATAAAGCAAATATGCGCCCTCTCGGCTCTGACAGCCCCCATATATGAGAGCATCCCGCTGTCATCAACGGTAAATCCGTCCACACCGAAGACATCAGCCCAATAAAGACAGCAATCAATAAAAAATCTGTCCTTTTTTGCGTATTCCGGAATGCCGCGCATCCCAAGATCAATGATAACTCCTATACCGAGCCTGTGCATCGCTTGAACAAGCTCGCGAAATCCCTTTATACCTCCCTCTTGAATACGGGGAGCAAGGTAGGATGCGTCATGCCTTGAATGCGCGTGATCGTAAAATTCCTCGCAAAGATCTCCAAACAAAATGTGAGTGTATCCCATCTGCATAAGATAAGGCGGAAATTCCTGCGCAATATCGGCATATGACATCGACCTGCCGTCATTGTGTCGGCAAGCGCGAAGCTCATAAATATTTAACGGAAGATCAGAGCACCCCACTCTCTCTTCGCCATCGCAATTTGCCAAAGCATTTTCAATATCTCGGTAAACTGCATTGTAATTCGGGTATCCGTCAAGCTCCACGGCGTAAGGATCGGTTATATACACCTCGCGCCCATCCTCGAATATCTTGAATTTGTATCTGTCTCCGTCAGAGATCTCGGACGCGGAGAGACATATTCTCCATACCCCGTCAGCATCCCTTTTCATTGGGTGCGTCTCTTTCCAACCGTTAAATGAGCCAACCAAAAGCACGCTCTCGGCACTGTTGGCAAATACCTCAAAAAAGACATGGGCGCCCAACCTCCGAGCGCCTCGATTGACGCATGGATAGGAGCTTGTCAAAGAGGGGCTCGCGCCGCTCTCTTTTTCCTCACTTTCCAAAAACATACGTCATCTCCTTCTTGCTTTGGGGCGACAAATTGGGATGTAAAGCGACAAAACTTTACAATAAATTCCAAAAACGGTTGCCGCACGTTTGATTTTCTTTATATATTATATCATTAAAACAACGCCTTGTCAACTAACAAAAGCTCCAAATCACACGCAAAATATATGGTAATTTTAACAAATCATTCCACCCATTATATACATTTTTTGACATTTTATATTAAATTTCCCGCTTTTTAATATTTTTGTGAAGATCATTTCAACCCTTGACAATCAAACTTTTTTTTGATATAATAAAGGATGAAGATTTTTTATGCGGAGGTATGAGATGAGCGTAGTCTTTTCAAGGCTTGTCGGTAACGGTGAGCTTAAGCGCAGATTGTCACGTGATATAAGCGAACGTACACTCTCTCACGCCTATATAATCGAGGGACCGCGAGGCAGTGGAAAGCACACACTGGCATACAGTATAGCGGCGGCGCTCGCATGCTCTTCCGATGCAACCGTTCCCTGCGGAAAATGCAAAAATTGCGAAAAGATCCTTTCGGGAAAATCAACCGATGTTATCACAGTCGGTATCGAGGACGAAAAGGTCACAATGGGAATAGAGGCCGCAAGAAGGATCAAGGAGGATATGCCCCTTGCCCCCAACGATCTCGACGTAAAGGTGTACGTCATAGAGGACACCGACGTTATGACCGTGCAGGCGCAGAATGCTCTCCTGCTCTCTCTTGAGGAGCCCCCGGAGTACGTTGTATTCTTGCTGCTTTGCGAAAACTCCACGTCGCTTCTTGAAACAATACGAAGCCGCGCCCCGGCTCTCAGACTCGAGCGATTGAGTGACGGCGAGGTCGAGCGTTATCTCATCGAAAACAGCAAACGAGCCGTGGAGCTCATAGACGAGGACGAAGAGGTCTTCAAAACGGTAATACACAGCGCAGACGGATGTATCGGCATGGCATTGGAGCTTCTTGGCGGTAAACGCCGCAAGGCTCTTCTTGAGGAACGGGAAATTGCCGAAAAAATGATCTCTCTGCTCTCAAATCCAAACGTGGCGGACGCGCTTGAGGTCGTATCCGCACTCGGAAACAAGAGAAACGACGTCATAAGATGTCTCACCGCAGTAGAATATGCGCTGAGAGACCTTATAATACTGAAAAAAGCCGAAAACGCGCATCTCTGCTTTTATCACGATAAGGAAGCAGCGCAGGAATTGTCAGCGCACTTCACCTCGATCGCGCTTATGTCGCTTTACGACGCCATAAATCGCGCAATAGAGGATCTCGAGGCAAATCTGAACGTAAAACTCACAGTCCTGAATATGATGCAGAATTCGGGACTCATATAAAGAAAAGGTTGGTAAATTATGGATCAGCAAAATAATCCGCAAGCGCAGAATCAGGGCAATCCTAATTGGCGCAAAAAGAAAAAAAGAAGAAATCACCATAACCATAAAAAGAATAAGCCGCAGAACGGCGCGGACATCCAAAGCAAAGAGCCACTTGATGTAAACGAGGGAAACGAAGCCGTATCCGACGAATCTCCAAAGGCGGTTGATATGGCGATCAAGGAATCGCTTGAAAGAGAGTCAGAGAGCACTCTCTTCGGCACAGATCCCGATGCTCCCGAGATAACCGTTACCATCGAAAACGAAGAGGACGTCAAGCTTATACACGTTGCGGGAATCCGCTTTAAGCCCAACGGAAAAATATACTTCTTTGACAACAACAGCGTCAAGCTGAAAAGCGGCGGACACGCAATAGTTGACACCGCGCGCGGTCTTGAATACGGAGAGGTCGCATTTGCTGACAAGGAGGTCAAGGAGTCCTCTCTCGTCCTTCCCTTGCGTAGTGTCGTAAGAGCGGCAACCAAGGAGGATTCCGAGCGCAACGAGCAGAACAAGCAAAAGGAAAAGGAAGCCTTCGGCATATGCCTTGAAAAGATAGAAAAGCACGACCTTAAGATGAAGCTCATCGAGGCTCAGTATTCCTTTGACAACTCAAAGATACTCTTCTATTTCACAAGTGAAACGAGAGTAGACTTCCGTGAGCTTGTAAAGGATCTCGCGAGCGTTTTCAAAACAAGAATCGAGCTGCGTCAGATAGGTATCCGTGACGAAGCAAAGCTCATCGGCGGTCTCGGCGCCTGCGGACGTGCGCTCTGCTGCTCAACCTTCCTCTCTGACTTTGCGCAGGTATCTATAAAGATGGCAAAGGAGCAGAATCTCTCCTTCAATTCAGGAAAGATCTCGGGATGCTGTGGCAGACTTATGTGCTGTCTCCAGTACGAGTATTCAACCTACGTCGAGGAGGGCAAGAAAACTCCCCCTGTCGACTCGGTTGTAAAAACTCGCGACGGTGTCGGAACCGTTACCGAATCAAACCCTCTTGCCGCAACAATAAAGGTAAAGCTTAACGACAAGCCCGATATGGCGCCCGTCCTTTATAAGAGAGACGAGGTGACTCTTATTTCAAAGTCGGGAAAGAACGATAACGACTGATATTTAAGATTTTAAGGCACAATTCCCTTTTTTGGTGCAATTTTATTTATATTGTCCAAAATATATAAGCTAAATTTGTTCACTTTTTTTCATAAAAACTGTTGAAATATATTCAGTTTTGTGATAGAATTAAGACACTAAATTAAACGGAGGTATTTAACCATGGCATTTAAGATTACTGATGATTGCATCGGCTGCGGCGCATGTGCAGCTGAATGTCCCGTAGAGGCTATTTCTGAGGGTGACGGCGTATATGTAATTGACGCTGATACCTGCATCGACTGCGGTTCTTGCGCAGAGGCTTGCCCCGTAGGTGCTCCCCAGCAGGCATAATTCAGCCGTAACGGAGTACATAATACTCAAAAAAATCGCCGGGAAAACGTTTTATAGCGGAGCCCCGGCGGTTTTTTGGTAAAAAAGCTTTTAAGGAATCATATTATGACAGACGGCGAAAAGATAATTGAAATTAACGAGGAGTTAACCCTAATACAAAAGGTCAACGGGCTTACCTTCGGGACAGACGCATACCTTCTCTCCGCCTTTGCTAAGGGTGGGGCAAAGCAGGTCTGCGCAGACCTCGGAAGTGGCACAGGTGTTATTCCACTCCTTATGGCACAACGAAAAAAATTCAAAAAAATATTCGCCGTTGAGATACAGAAGGATTTCGCTGATCTCATAGAGCGAAATGCGGAACAAAACCGACTTGACGGTGTTATTTCTGCAATCTGCTCCGATGTGCGTATGCTGAAGTCAACAGATATAGGTGGCGAGCTTGATGCTGTTACCGCAAATCCACCGTATATGAAGGCTGACAGCGGAAAGCGAAACGAGTACGATGAAAAGTTCATTGCGCGCCACGAGGTATGCGGAGACATAAACGATTTCTGCGCTTGCGCGTACCGACTTTTAAAGCACGGCGGAAAGTTCTACACCGTATGGCGCCCGGACAGGCTCTGCGATCTGATTTTCTCGCTCAGAGCAAACAGACTTGAGCCAAAGGTATTAACCTTTGTACACGCGACTGCCGATTGCGAGCCCTCCATAGTGTTGATACAATCAACAAAGGGCGCAGCATCAGG
>JAZUBI010000131.1:0-32634 GCA_045638385.1 Eubacteriales bacterium | reverse complement strand
CAAGATAACCCTTGTTATGCCTTACGCGATAGGAGATTCAAGGCTATACAAGGTGCCGGTTGAATCGCTTGAAGATATTTTTGCAAAGGGACTTTGAAAAATTGGAAAAGATATTTAAAAATTCGTCGCTTTTAGGCAATATAAGGGCGATCTCCTCGAAATCCGAGGCTCACAGAGCTCTTATATGCGCGGCGATCTCTGATAAAAAGACTAAAATAATCTGCACCGACACGAATGCGGACATTGATGCTACGGCGGCTTGTCTTTCATCTCTCGGTGCGAATATTCTGCGAATCGAGGGCGGCTTTGAGGTGACTCCGATAAGCGAACCGCGCTTTGGCGCGACCCTTGACGCAAACGAATCAGGCTCTACGCTGAGATTTCTTTTGCCGCTCATCTCTTCGCTCGGTGTCAGCGCATCCTTTATTATGCGCGGAAGGCTTGCATCCCGTCCGCTCTCTCCTCTTTACGAGCTTCTCTCAATGAACGGCGTGTCTCTCTCACCAGAGGGGGAAAGCCCCTTGAATATAAGCGGCAGACTTTCGGCGGGAGATTATTCCCTCGCGGCTAACGTCTCCTCACAGTACATAAGCGGAATGCTTTTTGCGCTTGCGATATCCGAGGGCAAGAGCCGACTCACCCTTGAGGGCAAGCTTGAATCTGCGCCTTACCTTATGATGACGCTTGATACGCTTCTTCTCTTTGGTGCGGACATAAGCTTTGAGCGCGAGAGCATGACATTTTTGATAAACGGCAAAAAAAGGCTATCCTCCCCCTCCCTTTTCACGGTTGGCGGAGACTGGTCCAACGCCGCGTTCCCCATCGTTGGCGGAGTGATAGGAGATCATCCTGTAAGGGTCTCCTCACTTAACACCGAGAGCCGCCAGGGCGACAAGGCGGTCATAGACGTGCTTTGCAGGATGGGGGCTTTGATCGAATGCGTTGACGGTGATATTATCGCTTATCCCTCAAGGCTTCACGGCACTGTAATTGATGCCGCAAACATCCCCGATCTTGTACCTATCCTTGCGCTTGCGGCATCCGTTGCCGAGGGCGAGACGAGGATATGCAATGCCTCACGTCTGAGGCTCAAGGAGAGCGACCGAATCGAGAGCGTTTGCGCTACTCTCTCCTCTCTCGGCGCTATCATTCGCCCGACGGATGACGGAATGATAATACAGGGCAAACCGACTCTTCGCGGCGGCTCGGTTGATTCCTACAACGATCACCGCATCGCAATGTGCGCCGCAATAGCCTCTCTCGTCTCTGAAAACGAGGTCAGAATTGACAGATTTGAAGCTATAAGCAAATCCTATCCGTCCTTTACGGATATATGGGAGAATGAGGATTAACATGAGTATTTCATACGGATGTAATATAAAATTGGATATTTACGGCGGATCGCACGACGAGAAGATCGGCATGACGCTTGACGGCATCCCAAAGGGTGAGGTCATAGATCTTGACGAGCTTTACGCCTTTATGGCGCGCCGTGCGCCCGGACGTGACGCTTACTCGACATCAAGGCGCGAGGACGATCTTCCCGTATTTTTCTCGGGTCTTGACGGCAACGTTACGACCGGAGAGCGCATTGAGGCCGTTATCTTCAACAAAAACCAGCGCTCTGGCGACTACTCGTCACTCGTTGACACTCCCCGTCCCTCTCACGCCGATTTTGCGGCGAGGATGAAGTACGGCGAGTCTGTGGATCTGCGCGGAGGCGGTCATTTTTCGGGCAGGCTTACCGCTCCCATGTGTATTGCGGGCGGCATCTGCTTACAGATCCTTAAAAGACGCGGCATTGAGATAGGCGCGCACATTTATTCTATCGGCAACATTCTCGACACCCCCTTTGATCCCGTTTCGGTATCAAAAAAGGATTTCGAGCTTCTTCACTCGCGTCATTTTGCCGTCCTCAATCAAGAAAAAGAGGACGAAATGAAAGCTCTCATCGAGAGCGTAAGGCTTTGCGGAGACAGCATTGGCGGCATTGTTGAATGTGCCATCACAGGACTCCCGACAGGGCTTGGTGAGCACATGTTCAACTCGGTCGAGGCAGCTATCTCCTCGGTCGTTTTCGGTATTCCCGCGGTCAAGGGAATCGAGTTCGGCGCGGGATTTGCCTGTTCGGCTATGCGCGGATCGCAAAACAACGACGCTTTTTTCACCGACGGAAGATCGGTGTTTACAAAAACAAACAATTCAGGCGGTATTCTCGGCGGCATGACAAACGGTATGCCCGTAATTTTCAGAGCCGCGGTCAAGCCGACTCCCTCTATTGCAATAGAGCAGGATTCGGTATCCCTCTCTCGCATGGAAAACGTAAAGATAACCGTTGGAGGTCGTCACGACCCCTGCATAGTTCCCCGTGCCGTGCCTGTATTTGAGGCGGCGGGTGCTATCGCGATTTTAGATTTGATGGAGGGATGACAGCGTGAAAGTTACTACTGACCTGTAGTGAAGAAATCCTTTTCACGCGCGAATTTTGCTGATGCAAAATTCATTGATTACTATTTGTGCCGCCGCATGCGGCGGAATGGAGATTAATATGGAAGATATTTCAGTATTAAGAGAGCGAATCAACGAAACAGACAACGAAATAGTTGAGCTTTTCAAAAAGAGAATGGAGATTGCGGCTTCTGTGGCGCAATACAAAAAGGAAAAGGGGCTCCCCGTGCTTGACGCCGCCAGAGAGCGCGCATTGCTTGCAAGGATCTCGGATATGGCGGGAGAGGAATTTGAGGGCTATGCGAGGACGCTTTATCACACTATGCTTGACGTGTCGAGGGCGTATCAGTATGTAAAGCTCAATTCGCACTCCAAGGTCTACGAGGACATTAAGGAGGCTATGGCAAAGACGAGCGATCTCTTCCCGATACGCGCTAAGGTTGCCTGCCAGGGCATTGAGGGCGCATACTCGCAGATCGCCACCGAAAAGCTTTTTGAACTTCCCGAAATAAGCTACTACCCCTCGTTTGGCGACGTTTTCTCTGCCATTGAGTCGGGTGAATGCCGCTTTGGTGTGCTTCCCATCGAAAACAGCACTGCCGGCTCTGTAAAAAAGGTTTATGAGCTTATGCTTGAGCATGAGTTCCACATCGTAAGATCCGTGCGCGTAAAAATCGATCACAGCCTTATCGCAAGACCCGGCGCGACCGTGGAGGGTATCAAGGAGATAATCTCGCACGAGCAGGCTATAAATCAATGCTCTGCCTTTCTCCGCTCGCTTGGCAACGTCAAGATCACCGTAGCTCCCAACACGGCTGTTGCCGCAAGGATGGTTGCGGAATCGGGCAGAACCGACATTGCCGCTCTTTCATCTCGCTTCTGCGCTGAGCTTTACTCGCTCGGGACGCTTGCAAGCGCGGTTCAGGATATGGGCAATAATTACACAAGATTTATATGTATCTCAAAGGAATCCGAGATATACCCCGGCGCGGACAAGCTGACCTTGATGCTTGTTACACCCAATAAGCCCGGTGCGCTCTATCATGTACTATCATGCTTCAACGCGCTTGGCGTAAATATGACAAAGCTTGAATCCTGCCCTATACCCGAGCGCGATTTTGAGTCTATGTTCTACTTCGATTTCACCGTTCCCGTCTATTCGCAAAGCCTTGAAAGGCTGCTTTACGAGCTTGAGGCGAGAGGCGAAGGATACAGGCTTCTCGGAGCATATTCAGAGATAATATAAGGATAAATTATGATTTTCGGAAAAGAAAAAATCAGATGCGGTCTTATAGGCGAGCATCTTTCACACAGCTTTTCACCTCAGATCCACCGTCATCTCTCAGACTATTCCTACACGCTCTTTGAGATGGCTGAAAATGAGGTTGGAGACTTTTTAAAGAGCAATAAATTCGACTCTACCAACGTAACTATTCCGTACAAAAAGACCGTTATGCCCTTTCTCGACGAAATAAGCGACGAGGCAAGGCGGATTGGCTCTGTCAACACGATTACAAGGACACCCTACGGCGGACTTCGCGGCGACAACACCGACTATTTCGGATTTTCCTACATGATCCGCAAGGGCGGCATCGAGCTTTGCGGCAAAAACGTGATAATACTCGGCACAGGCGGCGCATCTCTCACCGCAAGGACGGTTGCCGCTGATATGGGCGCAAAGCGGATCAGCTTTGTTTCACGCTCGGGCGAGATAAACTACGATAACGTTTACTCGCTCTGCGCTGACACCGAGATAGTTATAAACTGCACTCCCGTTGGTATGTACCCCAAAAATCTTGTCTCACCCATCGATCTTGAGCGCTTACCCATGCTTGAGGGTGTTGCGGACATGATATACAACCCCGCTAAAACAAGGCTTTTGCTTGACGCGGAGAGGCTTGGTGTCAAGTATACAAACGGTCTTTCGATGCTTGTGGCTCAGGCAAAGCGCGCGACGGAGCTTTTCCTTGACGAGGTCATTGACGACAGCGAGATAGACAGGATAGTTTCTCTTATTGAAAACGAGACTATGAATATCATTCTCGTCGGAATGCCGGGTTGCGGCAAAAGCACTATTGCCTCGCTGATAGCAAACGCGACGGGAAGAGCTCTCGTTGACACCGACTCCCTTATCGTTGAAGCCGAGGGGCGGTCTATTCCCGACATTTTTGCCTCTGACGGAGAGGATTATTTTCGCGCCGCAGAGCATCGCGCGGCGGAAAGCGCGGGAAAGCTCAGCTCATCTGTCATCGCCACCGGTGGCGGTATAATTACGCGCGAGGAAAATCTTGATGCGCTCAGGCAAAACGGCAAGATCTTCTTTATAGAGCGCGACATCTCCCTGCTCTCGCGAGACGGCAGACCGCTCTCGATCGGAAGCGATCTTTATGCGATGTACGAAAAAAGGCTTCCGCTTTACCTTAAATTCGCTGATTACCGTGTGAACAATTCATCCTCGATTGACGATTGCGCGCGTGAAATACTTACTTTATTCGAAAAGGAGTGCTCAAAATGAAGATCCTTATAATTAACGGTCCTAACCTCAATTTGCTCGGTCTGCGCGAGCCTGAAATCTACGGCAAGCAGAATTATGCGGCGCTTTGCGCTATTATCAAGGAATGCTGTCAAAAGCTTGACCTTGATTACGAGATATTTCAGTCCAACCACGAGGGTGTGATCGTTGACAAGATTCAGGATGCTTACAGCGTTTTCGACGGCATCGTGATAAATCCCGCGGCATACACCCACACATCGGTTGCTATTCTTGATGCCTTGAAGGCTGTGGCGATCCCCACGGTCGAGGTGCACATCTCCGATATAAATTCCCGCGAGGAGTTCAGAAAATTCTCCTACGTCTCACTCGTTGCTAAAAAAACCGTCGCCGGTCTCGGTCTCGATGGCTACAGGGTCGCAATTGAGGAGTTGAAGAATTTATTGGAAGCATAAATCAGCTTTTTAAATTTTGATTTAGCGAACGGTTTAAATTGAATTTCACGGCTACAAATTTTCTTCACGGCACGCTTTGCGTTAGCCTTCCCTTGTGGGGGAAGGTGGATTTTGCCGGTTGCCGCAAAAGACGCATGAGTAGAAGACTATCGATTTTAACCGTCTTTGATGCGAGAAAAAGTCTTACGGTGTAAGGGCTTTGTGCTCACGCGTGCTTAACGATAGACACGGTGGCGTATTCTACTCATCCACCACTGCGTGGTCCCCCTTCCCTCACAAGGGAAGGCAAACGCCAAGCGAACCCAAACAAAAATTTGAAGCCGTGAAGCACACCGTTAAATTGCAATTTATATGTTATATGCAACGCAAAAACAGGATGACATTGTCATCCTGTTTTTATTTTAGCTGTATGGGGTTATCGTAGACTATGGTATGCTTTTTGTCGGGGAATGCCTCTGCGTGCCAATGACCCGAATACCAATGGTTATACTCGACGTTTTTCTCGATATACTCTATGAGTCCTTCGAGGGTGAGGTCGTTTTCGTCTGCGTTTGTTCTTCTGTGCTTATGAGTTAAAATATAGTCCACCTTATTACCGCAAGCGGCGAGATTTTCGCGCGCGTGCGCGATCTCATCAGCGGTCGGCTCCTCGTCATCCCACCAAAGTCCGAGATCCTTCCATTTTTGCGAGCTCTTGCATCCGCCCATTACAAAAAAGGTTTTTCCCTCCAAGTTGAAAATTTCTCCGCGACGAAGATAGACTATATTATCCGTCAGTCTGTGCGCCTCTCCGCCGTATGCCTTTTCTCTTGGAAAGGAATAGAGGTAGTCGAAATTTTCATGATTTCCGTCAACGATCAGAGTCGGGTAATCAAGCGCAAGAAAATATTTGTCAAAGCATGCGTTTTCCTCGCTGTTTTTATCGAATTTAACACCGACGTCGCCGAGAATTATCAATATATCGCCATCTTTTCTGACTTTTTCATATCGTTTGAGCGCTCTTACGTCCCCTTCGCCGTGGAGGTCACTTATAAAATATATCATACGTTCACCGCTGATCCGTTAGAGAAAAGTGTCAGCTTGCCGCCAAAGAGAAGCTCTATGTACTGCTCCCACGACACGATGGGCTCCTCCGAGAGCATTGCCGCGAGTCCAATATCCTCTTCCCTGTGGGCATCCGATCCCGCAGACATGGGCTTTTTCTCTCCTTCTGCCAGCTCGATACATTTATCGGTATAATTTTCATGCCTTGGATTAGTATTTATGACCTCAAATCCGTCAGAGCAGTCGGGGGTCGGATAGCATTTACCGTCACGGAAGGGATGCGCCTGAATGACGTATCCGCCGTGGCTTTTCACGAGATCGTACATTTCCTTAGTCGACAGCGTGAAAAACTCGCTATGCTCCTTCAAAAATTCTCTGTCCATTCCGTAAAGCAGATAGTGGTTGCCGCAAAGCGAGAGCTCGGGAGAAAAAAGGACATTCATTGAGTGCTTTTTTCCCTCCTCCAGGGCTTTTTCGTACGCATCACATAGCATATCGACCTTCTCTCCCCAAGTGCCTTCTCCGAGCTTATCAAAGTGATAGGGCGCAAAGTGGTCGCTTACAAACACTGTTGTATATCCCGCCTCGGCGTAACGGCGGATCATCTCCTCCGGAGACATTTTGCCGCACGCGCTGACCGGTGCGGTATGAAGATGCGTTTCTGTTTTAAACATATTTTTCCCCATTAAAGGTTGTACATTTCCTTGAATGCCTTGATCCACTCGTCTGCGAGGATCTGATTCGATGCCTCGGTCAGGTGAACGCCCTCGATAGTCCAATACTCTATAGGAGCTTTATCAAGAACGTCGTCAAGCGGCTTCTGTATCGGCACAAATTTTGCGCCGAATCTCTCTGCAACTCTCTGTGATGCCTCGCTTCTTCTCTTTGTATGCTCAAGTCTTAAGGGGTAATTTTCTGCCACTACGCGATCGCCCGGCAAAACAAAGGGCTCAAGGATCATAAATTTGACGTCCGGAAGATCTGTCTTGACATCATCAAGGAGCATATTGAAAACTCTCTCGAATCTTACCTGATATTTATCGTCCGCAGACCAGGGATAGTCGTTGGTGCCTATCATTATGCTCATAAGGTCGGGCTTGAGTGCTATTATATCGGGATAAAGTCTCGCATAGACATCGGCTACGCGGTTTCCTCCCACTCCTCTGTTGAAAAATTCAAATTTTGCAGGATAGTCAAGGGAAAGTCTTGCCTTTACAAATTTTGCATATCCCGTACCCATATCCGTGGGCTCTGTTCTGTTGCGTCCCGAATCGGTTATAGAGTCACCCTGAAATAAAATCCTCATATCTTTTTCCTCCGTTTGTGCTAAAGGTTTTTCTTTACGCTTAATTATAGCATAACAAATTCGGGAAATCAAGTGGGGTTTCAAAATTTGGTGATAAATTGGGGTTTAGCGGTGGGGACTTCACGGCTTCAAATTTTTGTTTAATTTCGCTTGGCGTTAGCCTTCCCTTGTGAGCGAAGGGGGACCACGCAGTGGGGGATGAGTAGAAAACGCCACCGTGGCTATCATTAAAAACGGGTGAGCACAAAGCCCTTACACCGTAAGACTTTCTTTCTGAGCAAAGACGGTTGAAATCGTTAGTATTCTACTCATCCGTCTCGACTTCGTCGAGCCACCTTCCCTCACAAGGGAAGGCAAACGCCACGCGTATTTTAACGGAATTTTGTAGCCGTGAAGAAAAACTAAACAGTTTGCCAAATCAAAAATACACTTGCAACACGATAGCAGATATACTATGCTTGTGCTACACGGTGTAGTTTAGTAAACCGTCTTAACCATGACCTTATATAGGTTGGGGTTTTGAGGGGTGTGGGGAACTTTTTTCCCTGGAAAAGTTCCCCACGCGCATCCCCTCGCATCCCGACAAATCAAAATTTGAAAACCAATCACAAAAAACAGGAGCAATATGTCAAACATTTTAACCGACCTTATTAAGCTTGACAGGGAGAAGTCGGATCGTAGCCATGTCGTTCTGTGAGCCAAGGAGTTGCAATAGTTGCTTGTCTTCCTAAGACCGCTTGGCCTCCGACTTCCTCGCATCCCGACAAATCAAAATTTGAAAACCAATCACAAAAAACAGGAGCAATATGTCAAACATTTTAACCGACCTTATTAAGCTTGACAGGGAGTACGTTCAGCTTCTTGAAATTGCGAGAGCGAATTTCAAGGACAAGAGTCTTCCCATTGTTGCTTCGGGACTTTCGGGCGGAGCGCAGGACGCATTGTGTGTCTCGCTCTGTCACGACACCGAAGAGGAGAGACACTCGTCAGAGGGCAGATCGCCCGTGCTTGCGATATGCTCCGAGGAAAAGGAGTGCAGAGAAAAATGCGAGGAATACTCGCGTTTGGGTCTGAAATGCGCATTTTTCGTCTCGCGAGATCTCACATTCTATAATATAACCGCCTCCCATGAGTTTGAGCATGAGAGGCTTATGGTTTTGTCGGGCATACTTTCGGGTGAATACGACATAGTATTTACGACCCCATACACGGCACTCGGTTACACGATTCCGCCGAAGAAGCTTGGCGAATGCATGTTAAGCATAGACATGCTTACTCGCTGTGAGCCAAAGGATCTTGCGGACAGACTCATATCCTCGGGATATGCGAGAGTTGACATGGTTGAGGTCGCGGGTCAGTTCGCGCAGAGAGGCGGCATTGTTGACATCTTTTCTCCGAACGCCGAGATCAAGGACACCGATGGGCAGATCAGGCAGGGCTCATTCCCCGTAAGAATCGAGTTTTTTGACGATGAAATAGACAGAATGGGAGTATTTGACTCGGAATCCCAAAGAATGCTTTACAATATTTCATCGGTCTCGCTCACCCCTGCGCGCGAGGTGCTTGTGGGTAACGAGGAGAGGGAAAGAGTTGAAAAGGCGATACGCGCGAGATACAAGGAGTCGCATGACGAGAGCGTTTGCGAGACCCTTACGCGCGAGCTTACCGCCATCGGCGGCAACATAGCCGACGTGGGATTTTTTGACAAGTATATTTCATTGGTATATCCCGAAAAGTGCTGTCTTTTGGATTATTTTGATAAAAGGACGCTCGTTCTCATACGCACGAGCTCTGCCGTCAATGACAGATTGAAGGCGGACAAGTGGCATGAGGAGGAGAATATCAAGGAGCTTTGCGAGGGGGGCACCATTGCGCCCAAATACGCGGAATATTCGAAGAGCGCGGCTCATCTTGAGCTGTTTTTTTACCGGAACGTTACCGTGCACGCAAATTCTCTCTCATACGGACTGACCGACAAGCGGCTTTCGGGTCTCTTCGGCTTCCGCACGCGCCAGCCCGTATCATACAGCGAAAAATTCAATCTTCTTTGCGAGGACATAATCGGATACCACAGAGGCGGATATAAGACCGTTCTTATGACCGACAGCAAGAACGCGGCGAAAAGCCTCGCCGCGATGCTTGAGGATACAGATTTCAAGACCGCGATCTTTGAGGGAGAGGGAATGGATCCCGACAAGCTTGCGGCAGGTGTTGTATATATCGTTTGGGGAAGAAGCATCGATTCCTACGAGCTTGTCACGCCGAGGATCGCCGTGCTTGCGACCGAAAACGAGTTTTCAAGGAGCGCGTCGCGCGGCGGCGTAACCACAAAGAAGCATTCAAGGAAAAAGAGAAACGATGCGCAGGCGATACTTTCCTATGCCGAGCTTGAGGTCGGGGATATTGTCGTTCACGAGGTCTACGGTATAGGAAGATATTTGGGACTTGAAAAATTGAAGATAGACGGCGTGAGCCGAGATTACATTAGCATTCAGTACGCGGGCAACGACAAGCTTTGCATGCCCGTGGAAAAGCTCGATCTCGTTTCAAAATATATCGGAGCGCATGCCGACGACGGACTTGTAAAGCTCTCGCGCATGGGCGGCGAGGCATGGAAAAAGGCGACATACCGCGCAAAGGGCGCGGTGCGCGAGATGGCGAAGGATCTAATAAAGCTTTATGCCGAAAGAATGCGCCGTCCCGGATATTCCTTTGACCGGGACGACAATATGCAAAGGGAATTTGAGCAATCCTTTGATTACGATGAGACGGATTGCCAGCTCGATGCAATATCGGATATCAAGCAGGATATGATGCGCCCCGTACCTATGGACAGACTCCTTTGCGGAGATGTTGGATACGGAAAGACCGAGGTCGCGCTCAGAGCCGCATACAAGGCGGTGCTGTCGGGCAAGCAGGTGGCGATATTGGTGCCTACAACGATACTTGCGCTTCAGCATTATCAGACTGCGCTCAGCCGATTCCGCAATTTTGCGGTAAACGTCGATATGCTCTCGCGCTTCCGCACTCCAAAGCAGATAGAGCAATCCCTGCGCCGTCTTGAGCGCGGTGATACCGATATAATAATAGGAACACACAAGCTTCTCGGCAAGGACGTTAAGTTTGCCGATCTCGGTCTTCTTATCGTTGACGAGGAGCAGAGATTCGGAGTTGCGCAAAAGGAAAAATTAAAGCAGCTTGGCGGAAATATTGACGTTCTGACACTCACCGCCACGCCTATCCCGAGAACACTAAATATGGCGATGGGCGGCATACGCGACATTTCGCTTCTTGACGAGGCGCCGGGCGACCGCTTCCCCGTGCAGACCTACGTTCTTGAATATGACGACCTTATAATAATGGAGGCGATAAGGCGCGAGCTTCGCCGCGGAGGTCAGGTGTTTTACATCCATAATTTCGTTGAGTCGATAGACGGCATTGCGGCGAAGATCTCTGCGGAGATACCCGAGGCGCGAGTGACGGTTGCTCACGGAAAGATGGATAAGGAATACCTTGAGGACGTTTGGAGCATGATGCTTGAGGGCAAAATTGACGTTCTCGTTTGTACGACCATAATAGAGACAGGAATCGACGTTCCGAACGCAAACACTCTTATAGCCGACAGAGCTGACAGGCTCGGACTTTCCCAGCTCCATCAGCTTCGCGGACGAGTCGGACGCTCGTCAAGACGCGCATACGCTTATTTCACTTATCCCAAGGGAAGAGCGATCTCGGAGATATCCCAGAAGAGGCTTGCGGCTATCCGTGAATACGCCGAGTTCGGAGCGGGATTCAGGATCGCCTTGCGCGATATGGAGATACGCGGCGCGGGAAACATTCTCGGAGCCGAGCAGCACGGACACCTTGAGGCGATAGGATACGATCTTTATATCAAGCTTCTCAACGATGCGGTGCTTGAGGAAAAGGGCGAGCTGCCCAAGGAGAGAGGCGAGTGCCTGATCTCCTTAAACCACGATGCGCTCATCCCCGAAAGGTACGTCAAGTACGCAGGGCAGAGAATGACGCTTTACAAGCGAATAGCCTTGATACGCAACCGGTACGATGCCGACGACATAGCTGACGAGCTTCTCGACAGATTCGGAGAAATGCCTGGTGCGGTAGACAACCTTTTGCGTATTGCGCTCATCCGCGCTATTGCGATCGATCTCGGTATCAAGCAGATAACCGAAATGAACGGCGAGATCAGGATGTACCAAAACGAGCTTGATATGCCCATGTGGACAGAGATGTCCTTTATTATGGGGGGCAGAATTAGGGTTGTTATGGGTACGGTTGGCGAGAGCTATGTGACCTTGA
Source organism: Eubacteriales bacterium (assembly GCA_045638385.1). Taxonomy (GTDB): domain Bacteria; phylum Bacillota; class Clostridia; order Oscillospirales; family CAG-272; genus SVTX01. Next base: position 20,573 of record JAZUBI010000131.1, on the reverse strand, counting down.
GGCTCAAGAACGGAGAGAATTCTTTGATAACTGTTAACAAAATGTTTGAAAAATATCTTGAAACAGTACAAACAAATGATAAGAATTCCGACGAAAAATGATGTATAATGATATATAATTGGGAAACTATTTTTAATTTTAAGGTGTAAGATGAAGAAAATCGTAAAAATTTTGTGTATCATACTCTGTATTTGCGCGTGCGCAACGTCGCTTATCTCGTGCAGACCAAAGACCTTGGCGAAGTACGGCGACAAAAAGATGAGTGTGAACGTATATGAGTTTTTGCTCTCAAGAGCAAAGGGTACGCTTGCATATTACGGATACGACGTTACAAACGCAAGCTTCTGGCAGACCGTAATGAGCCTTGAGGACGGAAAAACGTTTAATGAATACTACTGTGAGGAGATAAAGAGACAAACTATACATTATCTCATCGCGGATAAGAGATTTGACGATCTTGGACTTAAGCTCCCCGAGTCTGACGAAAAGCTGATAGACGATTTTTTGGCGGGCTTGGTTCAAAGCGCGGGCTCAAAGTCGAATCTCAACGCAGAGCTTAAGGAGTTTGGCGTAAACTACGATATTCTCCGCGAGATATACGTTATCGAGGCGAAGATCGAGAGGCTCAAGGAGCATCTCTACGGCGCGAACGGTGAAAAGATTTCCGCTGAGGAGAAGGAGAAATACTTTAACGAGAATTACGTTGGCTTTAAGCAGATCTTCGTTGCGACATACGATTATGTGATAGATACTGACCGCTTTGGCGATACGGTTTATTACACCGATGAAAAGCACACCGCGATCGCTTACGATACGGTAAACGGATCGACTGTGACCAACGAGTTTGGCAAGGTCGTTAAGGACGTGCTCGGAAATCCCGAATATCTCACCGCGGACGGCAAGGTGGCGTACGATAAGGAAAACGGAGTTGTCGGCTATCTTTTAAACGAGGACGGAGACAAGGTGATACAGAATGTCAGCTCCGAAAAGAAGGAGGAGATTTATGACACCGTCAGAAAGTACGCCTCAAAGTGCAACGGAGACGTTGACCTTTTCGAGGAGTACATGGAGCTTTACGACGAGAGCGAGTCGAGCTCGACGGTATACCTCGTATCTGACAGAGGATATTACGCCGCGCAGAACGATTACGTTGCTTACCTTGACGATATGGCGGCAAAGGTTGCAGGTCTTGACGTTGGCGAATGCGCAGTGTTTGAGTCTGAATACGGTTATCACGTTTTGTGCAGATATGAAAACGAGAGCGGCGCATACGACAAAAAGGATAACGCCGATATGTTCGCGGAATTTTACGATTCGCTTATACTGTATCTCTTTGATTCATATTGCGCGCAATACGAAAAGGACGTTAAGATAAAAGAGAAGGTTTTTGCAAAAGCGCCCACTATGGTCGACGTTGGCACAAACACTTTATATTGATAGGGGAAATAAAATGACGAATAAGAGTAAAAAGAGCATTTTTATAAAGATCATATGCTTTGCGTTTGCCCTGATAATGCTGGCAATTCCGCTTACATCATGCTCAAACAGAGTTAAAAAGCCTATACTTAAATGCAAGGGCGAGGCGATAAGCCTTGGAATGTACGAGTACTACCTTTCAAGAATGAAGGGTACGCTTGAGAGAAGCAAGTATGATATAAACCCTACAAGCTCCTTTTGGACAGAAAAGCATCCGGGAAGCGATCTTACCAACGAGGAATACTATAATAAGACCATCCTTGACACCTGCAAAAATTATCTTGCGGCGCTCGTTATCTTTAAGGAGAGAGGACTTTCGCTTTCTGCAGAGCAGCTTCAGGCGATAGAGGACGATATACAGTTTTTCATCGACTACGACTGCGCGGGATCGGAGGAGAATTTTAACACTCTTCTTGAAAAATACGGAACTAACATTGACGAGCTTCGTATGATATATCAGATGGAGGCGAAATATCGTGCTGTTATTTCCGCTCTGTACGGCTCGGACGGCTCGCTTATCGCCGACACCGTAAAGGAAGAGCACTACCGGAACAATTACTACCGCTTCAAGCAGATACTTGTATCTAATTTCTACTACAAGAACATGGTAGACGAGCAAGGAAACGTGATCTATTTTGATCCCGAGACGGGCAAGCCCTTGTACGATGAGGAAAAGGGTAAATACAAGTACGATGAGAGCGGAAAGCGCATTGTTGATAAATACGGCGTTGCTATCAGATACGATGAGGATGGAAACATCGTTTATGACAGCAAGAACGGACAGCCTTCACCCGAAGCGGACGAAAAGGGTAATGCCATCAAGTATCAGTATACCGAGGCCGAGATGGAGCAGAGAATAAGCGAGATGAACGCATTTATCGAGGCTTGCAACGGTGATCCTTACGCATTCGAGGCAGAGATGCCCAAATGGCTCGTGTTCGAGGGCGTTGGCGAGTACTATCCCGACGGATACTACCTTAGCGACATTGAAAGCTCGGCTTATTCGGATAATATGAAGGATATGCTTGCTAAGCTTAAGGAGATGGAGGTCGGTGATATTGAGGTCATCGAGAGCGAGAGCGGATATCACGTCATAATGAAGTACGAGCTTGACCGCGGTAAATACAATGATTCCGACTATGCAGAATGGTTTACCAAGTTTACGGATAATCTTATCACAAAGCTCTTCCTTGCGGAGTGCGAGAAATATTACCCCGAGATGCGCGAGATTACAAGAAACCTGAAAAAGGCGAGAAGCATCAAGTCGGTTGGTACGAATTTGTATTATTGATAAGAGCATAATAACAAAAAGAGGACACGTTTTTTTAAAACGTGTCCTCTTTTTAGATTGACAAACGGCACTGTTTTGCGTTATAATTGTATCAAAACTAACTGCTCGGAGGCTTCAGATGATAAATATCGGTTCAAGCAGAGAATGCTTTTTTGATGAGTATCTTATAAATACGGAAAAAACGACGGCGGAGTTTCGTCTTCATTCCCCTGTGCGCAGGGAATCTCTCATTACCTTTGATAAGCCATGGGAGGGGAGCGCAAGTACAGGTGAGTGTATGGTGTATGACGGTGAAAAATACCGACTTTACTATATTGGCAGAAAAGGAATAGTAGAACAGGACGGTATAGTCGAATTCGTGGGAATGGTTTACTACCATTGCTACGCCGAGAGTCAGGACGGTGTGAATTGGAAAAGAGTAAATCTTGGTATGTTTGAGTTTGAGGGCAGTACAGACAACAATATAATGTCGGCAAGAAATAGCGTATGGCACGGACCTATGTTCGTATTTTACGATGAAAACCCTGATTGTCCTGCTGATGAAAAATTCCGAATGGTTGCCAGCGCAATAAAGGCAAACGAGCTTTTCTCCGTGCCGAGCGCAGACGGAATACACTTTGATTATTCAAAGCGTACCACGATAAGCACGGGAGGATTTTACGATTCTATGCATTCCTGCTTTTGGGATAAGGTATCCGGGAAATACCGTTGCTATTTCAGAAATTACCATTTTCCAAAGGGGAATGACGGCCCTCTTACCAATGCGCACCTGAAGGAAGCGTATCCAATAAGAAAAAGGGGAATTTCATACTGCGAATCTCCCGATTTTATTCATTGGACGGATGACGTTGAAATTGAGATGGGAGATGCGGAGGATATCCAGCTTTATGAAAATCACGTAATGCAGTATTATCGCGCGCCGCAGATGATGATTGGATTTCCAACGAGGTACACGCACAGAACTTCATGGACGGAAAACTTTGATGAGCTCTGTTGCCGCGAGGTAAGAGAGAGAAGATTAAAGCAGGAGCTTAGATTTGCTACAGCGACAACGGACTGCACCTTTATGTGCTCGCGTGACGGAGTGAATTTCAAAAGATATGAGGAGGCATTTATCCGCCCGGGACCCGAGAGAAAATATAATTGGTTTTACGGCTTTGGATATCCGTCAATGGGGCTTGTGGAAACTCCGTCAGCGGTTGAAGGAGAGGAGAGCGAGATCTCGTTGCTTATGCCCGAATGCGATTGGGTAAATGAGACCATTCTTGCAAGATACAGTATTCGTAAGGACGGATTTGCAAGCTTGCACGCGGGCGGAAAGCATGAGGAATACGTTGTTACAAAGCAGTTTGTTTATGAGGGTGAGGAGCTTTATGCCAACCTTTCCACAAGCGCACTCGGTTACGCATATTTCACTTTGACCGATTGGAAGGGGCAGAGCGTAACAAGCTGTGAGGTGTTTGGTGATTCAACGGATAAACGAATCCCTTTCCCGAAGGATGCTGTAAAAAATCTTTCCGGGAAAGCGGTGACACTGACTGTCAGAATAAAGGATGCGGATATATTCGCGATACGGTTCGGCGATAAAAAGCTACCCGTGCACGGTTGCGATCGATTTGAAATCGATGCCGACGGTCTGAAGCATGAATGGGATCATCCCCAGGGCATATAAACACATTTGCAGCAGGGATGATGAAAAATCGTTTGGCGAGCGCGGTCGATCCACTGCTCACTGCGTTCGCGTGGAGGTTGACCCCTTTGCGAACCTCATAAACGCAAAAGGACGATGCATCGCATCGTCCTTTTGTGTTTATGGGGTGAGCGAAGGGGATTGAACCCTCCACCTCCAGGGCCACAACCTGGCGCTCTAGCCAAATGAGCTACGCCCACCATCAGTGGCGTGCCTTGAGGGATTCGAACCCCCGACCTACTGCTTAGAAGGCAGTTGCTCTATCCAACTGAGCTAAAGGCACATAAATATGTGCGGCTTATTGCCGTTTAAACAAAAAAATCAGCAGTGCCAAACCCCAAAGGGGACCGGCACTGCCGGTGGAGCGAGTGATGGGAATCGAACCCACGCGACCAGCTTGGAAGGCTGGAATTCTACCATTGAACTACACTCGCATAAATTGCTATCGAAAGGATTTTTTATCCTTCTCGCTCAACCGCCTATATATCATACCACAAGAGACTTGATTTGTCAATACCTTTTTTAAAAATTTTTTTCGAAATTTTAGCGTTTTTTTCAATGGCGGGAAAATGCCTTAAATTTCATATTATTTAAGAGAAAATTTGCTCAAAAGCCCTTGATACTATTAGATAAATGTAGTATAATATATAGGATAATGGATAAGAATGCGTAAAATGCCGAAAGGAGCTTGAAAAGTGTCAAATTTGCTTTTGCCCGACTATATATTTTCAAAATTTGATGACGTAACGCCCGAGCTTCTTAAATCGCTCGGAATCCGCGCTCTGCTCATAGATATAGACAACACTCTCGCTCCTTACGAGGTTGCAGTGCCCGATGAGCGCATCAAGAGCTGGTTTGCTCTGCTTCGCGAAAATTCCATCAGCGCAACGCTTGTCTCGAACAATAATCGCGAGAGAGTTGAGACCTTTAACGAGGGTCTTGGCCTTCCGTACTACTACAAGAGCGGAAAGCCGTTTGCGAAAAATCTTAAAAAGGCGATGGCGGCGATGGGCAGCGGCAAAAATGACACCGCAATGCTTGGCGATCAGCTTCTGACAGACGCCGCGGCAGGCAAGCATATAGGGCTTATCTCTATGATCGTGCCCCCTATCAACGATAAGAGTAACGCATTTTTCAGAGCGAAGCGAGCTCTTGAGGTCCCCGTTATAAAAAGGTACGTGAAAAAGCACGGCAACGCGGACGGAAGATGCGATTTCTGGATAAAAAAGAAATACAAGAAGAAAAACAGAGGATAAAATCATGTCAAAGGCATTATTTGGACCCGGCGGAAACGGCGATCTCTTTTACGCAGATGGCGGAAAGGGAACTGTGGATGCCCCCCGTTGGCTTTCATCCTACGGGCTTGACGCATACGAGTTTGAAGCCGGAAACGGAGTCAGCGCAGGCGAGTCGACACTCCGCAGGATCGGAGACGAGGCGAGAAAATACGGCATTGCCATGTCGCTTCACACGCCGTACTTTATATCCCTTTCGGGTGTTGACCCCGAGAAAAGGCTGAAGAGCATAGACTATATCCAAAAGTCGCTTTGGGCGGCGGAGCTTATCGGCGCGGATACCATTGTAATACACAGCGGAAGCGCGGCAAAGATCAGCCGCGAGGAGGCTATGAGGCTTTCCTGCGATACGCTTGAAAAGATAATCGAGGCTGTCGGGGATACCGATATAAGGCTCGGAATAGAGACTATGGGCAAGATCAACCAGCTCGGCACGCTTGACGAGGTTATCGAGCAATGCCGCGTGGACAAGCATTACGTTCCCGTGGTCGACTTCGGACATATGAATGCGCGAGAGGTTGGCGGATACTTCGTGACCGTTGACGATTACCGCCGCGTGTTTGATAAGATCGCGGTCGGATGCTCCCCCGAGGTGGCAAAAAATCTGCACTGTCATTTTTCAAAGATAGAATACACGGGTGCGGGAGAGAAGAAGCACCTTACCTTTGAGGACACGGTGTACGGACCCGAATTTGAGCCGCTTATCGAGGCGATAGTCAAGGACGGACTTACCCCGAGAATAATCTGCGAATCGGCAGGCACTCAGGCGGAGGACGTTAAACAAATGAAGGATTATTACGAAAAATTATCAAAGGAGAAATAAAAATGAGCAGACTTCAGAATTTTAAAGCAAAGATGGCAGAGGCGGGCTTTGATGCCGCAATAATTTCCTCTGCGGTAAACCAGAGATATATGACAAAGTTCGATTACACGGACGGATACGTTCTTATCACCAAGAACACCTCGTACGTTCTTGCCGACTTCCGTTACATCGAGGCGGCAAAGGCTACTGTCGATCAGAATGAGTATGAGATAATCATGCCCGAGGGCTCGATGATGGTATGTCTTGCCTCTCTTCTTGACTCCAACGAGTGCAAGACTGTTGCGTTTGAGGACGTTACTCTTGCGGTTGCCGATCTTGAAAGAATGAAAAAGACCCTTGTGGGTAAGGAGCTTGTCGCAGGCGCATCGCGTATTGCGGACGACCTCAGACTTTTCAAGGACGACGAGGAGATAGAGACTATAAAGAGAGCGCAGGCAATAACCGATGCGGGCTTTGCTCATATGCTTGAGTGGCTCACACCCAACGTGACCGAGATCGAGGCGGCACTTGAGCTTGAGTTCTTTATGAGAAAAATGGGATCTGAGGGAGTTGCGTTTGAAACTATCGCGGTTTCGGGAACGGCATCGTCCCGCCCCCACGGTGTTCCGAGAAACGTAAAGCTTGAAAAGGGATTCTTTACAATGGACTTCGGCGCAAGGGTAGACGGATATTGCTCGGATATGACGAGAACTGTCGTTATCGGCAAGGCGGACGAGGACATCAAGAAGCTCTATAACACAGTACTTACCGCGCAGAAGGCGGCGCTTGATTACATCGAGGAGGGCGCATTCTGCAGAGAGGCAGACCTTATCGCCCGTAACATCATAGATAATGCCGGATATAAGGGACGCTTCGGTCACGGACTCGGACACGGAGTTGGAATGTACATCCACGAAGCACCCAGACTTTCGCGCGTTATGCCCGAGGATTACAAGCTCCAAAGAGGTCACATCGTGACCGTTGAGCCCGGAATCTACATCGAGGGACTTTACGGATGCCGTATCGAGGATATGGTCGGAATTATGAACGACGGCTCGGTATACAACTTCACTCACAGCCCCAAAGAGCTTATAGAGCTTTTCTGATATGACTGAAAAAAAGATTTTCTCGCTCGACAGGATCGAGGGGGACATCGCGGTCTGCGTATCGGATGACGACACGGTTATAAATATGCCCATATCTCTTTTAGAGGGACTTGGAGTGAACGACGTTTTTTCTGCAGTAATGAGAGAAAACACGCTGACGGAGATCACCCCGATGAACGATGAGCGAGACAGGCGTATTGCTGAGAATCGCGCGAGAATACTCGCTATGAAAAGAAGATCAAAAAAATAAATTACTGTTTCGGAAGGTGTTATAATGAGATTCCCAAATCTATATACATGGATCATCAATAATTACGGTATCGCATACACTAACAATGCGCTCCTTTTGATGCTTGCGGGTGTTATCGTCTGCATCGTTGTGCCATATCTTATAGGAAGCTTGAATCCTGCGATAATACTCTCAAGAAAGATCTATCACGATGATATTCGTTCGCACGGCAGTGGAAACGCGGGAACAACAAACACATTGCGCACATACGGAAAAAGGATGGCTATCGTCATCTTCTCGCTCGACCTTTTCAAGGCGGCGATTGCTGTAATAGCGGGTCTTGCCGTTATGGGAACGATGGGCGGAGCCGTTGCGGGAATATTCGTAATTGTCGGTCATATGTTCCCGATATATTACAAATTCAAGGGCGGAAAGGGCGTTGCCTGTATGTCAATGGTCGTTCTCATCCTCTCTCCGCTTTCATTTTGTATTTTGTTGCCGGTGTTTATATTTATCGTGGTCATGACCCGATTCGTTTCGCTGGGCTCTATCATGGGCGCGCTTCTTTTGCCGGTTGTGCATAACGCGTTTTACGTCAGCGCGGCAGGATCCGATCCCGCTAACGGCTGGACAACTCTTTCCTTTACCATAATCATGATCCTTGTAATATTCATGCACAAGGAGAACATAAAGAGGCTCAGAGAGGGCAAGGAGTCCAAGATCTCCTTTGGATCAAAGAAAAACAAAGATAAAAACGGCGGAGACAAGAAATGATAAACCTTGAAGCAGGGGCGCTTACCTTAAGGGGGCTTATTTTGAAGGCGGCAGAGAGCAGGACACTGAAAAAAGCCGTTTTCTCGAAATGCTCCGACGGCGAGATAAAAAAATCCGTGTTGACTCTCAAAATTATATCGGGAAACGATATGCTCCAGATAGAGAGCTTTTACGCGGACAATAAGGCAAAGCACAGGAATATTTTGCTTGATGACGGCGAGAGCATTTCAGCTCTTATCGCGGCATCGGGACAGATAAATCTTATTACGACCTTAGGCGATTGCGAGTACAAGGTCTCAAAGGGCGGAAAATGCACGCTCATAGGCGGTGACAAGCTTTCAAGGGCTATAATGAATGCCGACAGCATTGGAGTTGAGCCTATAAAGAGAATTGTACCGGGGGCGAATAATAAGAGAAAAAATTATATATTGAGCGGAGACGAGCCCTTTTTGAAGCTGCTTGAGGTCAGCGACAAAAACGGCAGAGTCTATGATAAAAAGCAAGCGAAATTCAGACAGATAAACCGCTTTTTGGAGCTTGTGCGCGACGTTGAGGGGCATTTGCCCGAGGGCGATATCCGCATATGCGATCTCTGCTGCGGAAAGAGCTATCTTTCCTTTGCGGTATATCATTATTTCTCGGTCATCAAGGGTCGGCGCGTTAAAATGACGGGCGTTGATCTCAAGCGAGACGTTATCGAGTATTGCTCGGACGTGGCGCAAAGACTTGGATTTGACGGGCTTGAATTTCTTTGCGGTGACGTAAGCCTTTACAACACCGAGGATAAGGTAGATATGGTAGTATCGCTCCACGCATGCGACATAGCAACCGACATCGTTATAAATAAGGCGATAGAGTGGGATGCCCGTCTTATTCTTTCAACACCCTGCTGTCACCACGAGATGAACAGGATTTTAAATTGCGAGAGCCTTTCATTTATTGCCGACTATTCTATGCTAAAGCAAAAGCTTTGCGATGCGGCTACCGATGCTCTGCGACTTAAGCTTATGGAGGCGAACGGATACGAGACCGCCGCGCTTGAGCTTATAGACCCCGAGGAGACACCGAAAAACATTATGATCCGCGGAATAAAGAAAAAGGGCTTTGATAAAAATTCGGAAAGGGCGCAAGCGCTCTTCTCCGAGTACAAGGAAATATACAGATTTTTGACGGGCAAGGACCCTGTATGGTGAGGTTTATTATGAATCCAAGATACATTTTTTTGAGGTTTCCCGAGGGCAAAATGAAGGCTGTGACCTTCAGCTACGATGACGGAGTAGGACAGGATATAAGACTTGTAGCTTTGCTGGATAAATACGGTCTGAAGGGTACCTTTAACATAAACACTCTGATGTTAGGGGTGAGCTACGGCTCGCGGCGGAGGCTTTCCGCTGACGAGGTGAAAAGCGAGATATTCGATCGAGGTCACGAGGTGGCGATCCACGGTGACAATCACCGTGCGCCCGGAAAGCAGAGACCTATTGAGGTCATCCGCGACGTGCTTGATTGCCGTCTCGGACTTGAGGAACTCCTCGGTGTGATAGTAAGAGGAATGGCATACCCCGATTCGGGAATAAGGAATATTCAGCCCGGATGCGCAGATTATGAGAAGATAAGAGAGATCCTTTGCGATCTCGGTGTTGCTTATTCGCGCACGCTCGGCGGAGATAACGACAGTTTTGATATTCCCACCGATTTTTACGCTTGGATGCCCACCGCGCACCATAACAATCCTCACGTTTTTGAATACATAGAAAAGTTCAATGCGTTCAAGGAGGATGGGGCGTATACGGCAAGCAAGACAGCCAAGCTTTTCTATCTATGGGGTCACTCCTATGAGTTTGACAATGACAATAACTGGGATCGCATGGAGAAAATCTGCGAGGAGCTCTCGGGAAAAGACGACGTTTGGTACGCGACAAACATCGAGATTTACGATTATGTAAAGGCGTATGAGTCTCTTGTCTGGAGCGCAAACGCAAGAGCCGTCTATAATCCCACGCTTATTGACGTGTGGATGTGGTGCGACGCCAATATCGTTAAGGTGGGCTCCGGTGAGACCGTACAGATATATTGAGAGGCGAACATGGGACTTTTTAAAAAAATAATCGAAAAAGCTACAAAGAGCAAAAATCCCGAAAGTAAGCGCTTTAAATGGGATATGGCAAAGCAGATATGCGGTCATCACGTCAAGTACGTGACCGAGGAGATAAACGGCACGCATGAGGTCATAGGTCGCTCGGGCGGACTTAACATCAAGGGTGACGAGCTTCTCGTTTTCGCATCTGCGGACGTTCTTATGCGTTGCAAGATCGAAGAGATGCAGGCATGGGAGCTTCTCTCAAAGGACGGTGTTGTAATTACCGCACCGGATCTCGAGCATGACGGAAAAATGAGAACGGTAATCGTTCACTACGTATATTACCGCTGACCTTGAATTTTCCTCCAATACTGCGTTGCTCCTCGAATGCAGCTTGACGTAGGTAACTACGCCTGCGCTTTGCATTCTGTGGTGCGCCTTGTCTTGAAGAAAAATTCTGCGGTCAATAAATTATAGAGGATACATTAAGAAAGGTAAAAGAAATGTTTATTAAGGAAACAACAAAAGGAATGAGAGATATTTTGCCGCGCGAGGCGGAGATCAGAGAATATCTTTTGAATAAGATGAAGAAAACATACGCATCATTCGGATTCTCACAGATAGAAACGCCTTGCGTTGAGCACATCGAGAACCTGACAAGCAAGCAGGGCGGTGACAACGAAAAGCTTATCTTCAAGATACTCAAAAGAGGCGAGAAGCTCACGGATGCGGCAGAGGGTCTTAATGTTGACGAGCTCGTTGATTCGGGCCTTCGCTACGACCTTACGGTTCCGCTTTCAAGATACTATTCTAACAACGCGGCAAGCCTCACCTTGCCCTTCAAGGCAATGCAGATAGGCCCCGTTTGGCGCGCTGACCGCCCCCAGAAGGGAAGATTTAGGCAGTTCGTTCAGTGCGATATTGATATTTTCGGTGATGCTACAAGCTCTGCTGAGATAGAGCTTATCACCGCAACCTCGACGTACCTTGAGAGCATAGGCATCGGCGGCGTTACCATTATGATAAACGACCGCAGGATCCTTGCAGGTATGGCTCGCGCATCGGGATTTGCCGAGGAGAGCTTTTCTCAGGTGTTTATCACGCTTGATAAGTACGATAAGATAGGCGAGGCGGGAATCGAAAAGGAGCTTCTTGAGTCCGGATACGATACCCTTTGCGTTGAAAAGTATATGAGCATTTTCCGCGGTGCTATGGCGGCGGAGGATCGCTTTGCATTCCTTGAGAGCGCACTTGAGGGCAACGTTGAAGAGGGCGTTATTGCAAATCTTCGCGAGATAGTTTGCGCGGTTGCAACCATCTCCGACGGACGCTTCAACCTTGATTTCGATCCCACGCTGGTTCGCGGAATGGGATATTATACCGGCGTTATCTTCGAGATAAAGAGCGAGGATTTCAAGGGCTCGAGCATCGGCGGCGGCGGACGTTACGACAAGATGATAGGTAATTTTACAGGTCAGAACACCCCCGCTTGCGGCTTTTCGATAGGCTTTGAGAGAATCGTTGCGGCGCTTGTTGAAAAGAACTTCAAGCCCGACGAGGCAAGCGAAAAGACCGCTATTCTCTATGATAAGAGAATGAGCACAGAGGAGTTTGCGCTTATGCAGAAGGCGGCAATGGCGGCAAGAGCAAACGGCAAGATAGTGCTTGTACAGAAGATGAATAAGAACGTTGGATTCCAAAAGCAGAAGCTTGAGGCGGAGGGATATTTGAGATTTATCGATATCAGATACCCCGACGAGATGGCGAAGCTTGAGGATATTTGAGGGATATGAAATATTTAAGATTGCTTGCCATGATGCTTATACTCGCGCTTGCTGCGCCCTTTGCGGCGTGCGATAAGAATGGTACTACCCAAGCCAATACGGAAAAACAGGCAGTGAGCGAATCAGAAGCTCAGAGCGAAACAAATACTGAGCCCAAAACTACGGTCGAGTCGGATAGCGAAAGCGAAACCGAATCCGAAGCTCAGAGCGAAACAAATACTGAGCCCGAAACTACGGTCGAGTCGGATAGCAAAAGCGAAACCGAATCCTCAACAGAGGATCAAGGCGGAAGCAACACCGAAAATAAGACTGATTTTTCGAGCCTTGTGGATTTTGTTGTGAGCGTTGAGGAGGGCAGAGAGCCTGTTATCCTTCATATCACCGATACGCAGATAATCGACGCTACGCAGGAAAGAGCGGGAGATCCTGTGTTTGGCTCAACTATGAAACCGTTCTGGGGTCCTGATAAGCTTGAGGACAGATGCTTTAAGCAGCTTCGTGAGACAATAAATGCGACAAAACCCGACCTTATTATATTCACAGGTGACCTTGTATATGGAAAATGGGATGATAACGGAAGCTGTTTCTTGGCGCTTGTAGAATTTATGGAGAGCTTCAACATTCCGTGGGCTCCTGTGTTTGGAAACCACGATAACGAGTGTAAGCTCGGTGTTGATTGGCAGTGCGAGCAGCTTGAAAACGCGGAAAATTGTCTCTTTATGCAGAGAACGCTTACCGGTAACGGCAATTATTCTGTCGGAATCGAGCAGGGCGGAGAGCTTAAGAGAGTGTTTTATATGCTTGACTCGAACGGTTGCGGACTTGCAAGCTCGGCGTCCTTGAATAACGGACACTTCAAAAACTCCTCGGGAATAGCAAACGACCAGATAAGATGGGCAACGGGCTCAATGGCAGACGTAAAGGAGTCGTCGCCCGATACCAAGATATCGGTAGCGTTCCATATCCAGCTCAGTATTTTCTCGGAGGCGTTTGCGAAATACGGCTACGAGCAGGGCGGAGAGAGTATAAATATCGATGCGCTTGACGAAAAGCAAGAGGGAGACCTCGGATACATAGGCGCGGGAATAAAGACCACGATCGATGCGGATAACAGAATATGGAATGCCTTTAAGGCGCTCGGAGTTGATTCGATCTTCGTCGGTCACGAGCATTCGAACAGCGCAAGCATCGTATACGAGGGCGTTAGAATGCAGTACGGTCAGAAATCCTCCGAATACGACAGATATAATTTCGTTGACAAGTATGGAGAAATATCCACAGCGCAGATAGATAATACCAAGACATCGCTTGTCGGAGGAACGGTATTTACGCTTGCAGAGGATGGAAGCATAAATACGCCGAAGATTTATTACGCTGGCTTCGAGGGCGGCGAGATAGATTGGGAGAAGGATTTTGAAAAGCCTGTTGACGTACCTGTAAACGGACTTCAGTTCGGAACCGATCTTACTCTTGCAACCTCTACAACAGTCTCAGCTGAGGTCGTATGGATTGACGATGAGCAGACCGTAACCGCGTATAAGTTTACCGCATCCGATCAAGGCAAGGTTTACGTTAACACTGAGCTTGTAAAGAATAAGAACACTCTCACGTTTAGCTTGTACGTTCCGTCAACTTCAACCGGAAAATTTTCGGGACATGCGGAATTTGTTATACGCATAAAGCCGAATGAGCTTGAGCCCGGAAGTGACGGAATATTGGCAGGACACATAGCGTACAGAGTTGATAGCCCGAAAGAGGAGTATAAGATATACTACGATCAGTGGGTCACATATACGGTGGATATTTCCGCCTTCGGAGAGAACTGCACGGAATTTGCTTTCTACGTGCCCACGGGGAACACGGTTTATATAAAGGATATTCTTATAGAATGATAGAAGGAGTTTGGTATGAAGATCAAATTTTTGGGTACTGCGGCAGCAGAGGGAATTCCCGCGCTGTTCTGTGACTGTCCCGTTTGCGAGAACGCGCGTAAGGTCGGCGGAAAAGAGGTAAAGACAAGAAGTCAGGCGATAGTTGACGATAAGATACTTATAGATTTTCCTGCTGACACATATATGCATTCGCTCTACGGCGGACTTGATCTTATCAGTGTGCGCCATTGCATAATCACGCACGGACATATGGATCACCTTTATGAGAGAGATTTCTGGTGCAGAAATAAGAGCATCGGAAACGGAAGCGTTGACGGAACGGTCATGGACGTTTATATGACCGAGGCGACTCGCAATATTGCAAGTGCGTACTATGAGAAGCAGGTTAATAAGGATAGGGTAAGACTCAATACGATAAAGGCATTCGAGCCATTTATGATAGAGGATTACCGAATAATTCCTTTGCACGCAGATCACGATCAGACCACCGAGCCGGTGTTCTACATAATCGAGCACGGTGAGAAAACACTTCTTTATGCAAACGATACGGGATATTTCCTTGAAGAAACTTGGGAGTATCTTGCAAAATATGAGCGTAAATTCGACTTCGTTTCGCTTGATTGCACGGGAATGCTCCTTCCGGATTACAGACACGGCCACATGGGACTTACGGTCGATGCGGAGGTTGTTGAGAGATTGCGCGAGATGGGACTTTGTGATGATGAAACTGTCGTTTACGTTAATCATTTCAGCCATAACGGAAAGGCTACTCACGAGGAGCTTGTCATAGAGGCGGCAAAGTACGGATTTGGCGTGACGTTCGACGGCTGTGAGGTTGAGTTTTAATTGAATTAAAAAGAAGGAGAGATTTGAATCTCTCCTTCTTTTGTAATTAAAAAATATTAAAAATTTTTTCGAAATCTATTGCAAAATATAAACATTTATGATATAATACATAGGTCGCTGGTGTAGCACAGTCGTGTAGTTAATTCCACCTTCGGTGGAGACGCACTACCTCGTTGTGCCACACAGCTCATACTTCGCTGGTGTAGCACAGTCGGTAGTGCAGCTGATTCGTAATCAGCAGGTCGTGTGTTCAAGTCACATCACCAGCTCCAAAATCAAAAGAGGGATCTTTAGATCCCTCTTTTGATTTTCGCAGTTGTCACCGACTCGAACACCGCGAATGCAAAGCATTCGCCGTATTTGCGCATCAAACCGTTTGAGCAAAGAAAAATCTTGGCGCAAATGTTGTGTTCTGAGTCACATGGAAACAAATCATTACCTCAATCAGTATATACAGCATGCCTTCGTTTCCTTATGCCATAGGATAAGCTATATCGCTATATTTTCCGTACTCATTATACTCACCAGAATAGATATATGTCGCTTCATAATCTCCTAACAATTCAAGCAAAGCATCTCGATCAATTGCCTTGCACTCGTCAGATCCGTATTCAATGATGTAGTAAGCATCATCGTAGTACTTTTGATATTTTTCGGTATAGAAGCACCACGTCACTCTAACAATGCCAATAACACCGTTTTCTGTTTTAGCATACCATCCGAAAACTCCGCTTGTTGTATTTCTCAGTTTTTCTTGATTATTATAATGCGGCGGCGTTACCGATCCACTGTTCAAAGCTCCTTTGACCGACTCAAAGGCAGAGGGCAGATCGGGCAAGCGATTCATATCTTCTTCGTTAAAGCGAGCCTTTGTAAAGGCATAGGTATCCTGATCTCCGTCTGTCCATTCTTTACACCATACGCTGACTTTTTCATTGGTTGCAAAACCGTTGATATATCTGACGGCGTGGAATTGTACTTCCGGCAAATGATATAATTTGCTTGACGAAAAGGTTGGAACAAATATTCCGTTGTCAAAAGATTTTAGCGAATCTAAAACGTTTGCCGCCTCACCCGATATATCCTTCAATAAATGCACATAAAAATCATTTACCCAACCATCATCTTCTTGCTGAATTGTTGTTTCTGCCTCTGTAATAGTGTCTATAATCGGCGCACGCTTAGTTCCTTCAACCCATGCGTTGTTGGAATTCCAAAGTCTTTCGTCAAAATTGCCATCAGCATTATATGCCGCAAAGTTCTCACCCATAAGATGATAGCCGTATACCCGATATCCGAAAAGCGGCAGATTTAATTGTTCAGCCTTTCCTTGCGTTTTATTATACATTACCGAGTAGTCATAGGCAAACTGCGCCATGTTTTTGATTACAAAACTATCATACACCGAGAAATCGGTCACAAAAGCGACAGGAACCATATAATAGAATTCCTCCGTCATTTCAGTTCCTCTCAATAATTTGACGGTTTTCATTCTCAAGAGACGATATTCGTACTGATTCCAATCATCAAAAAATGTATAAGTGTCGGGAAGCATTTCAATAAGCTTAGCCGTCACTGATATACCTGCTGGGTTTGCATCCACATTGGCACCAGACGATATACCGCTACTGCTTTTGTTGCCATAATACTGTGGTGCTGACGAAGGTACTTGAGCATTCACAATCGGTATGTTGGGTCTTTCATCACCCTCCGTATCCGGCGCTGGATTTGCACCGACGTCACTGCCCGTTTCATCGGGAGGATTAATAACTCCGGGACCATCCTCTCGTAACATGGGCACTGCGATAATTACACTTACAATCAGCAAGAAGCAAGCCGCGATTGCTCCGAAGCGAAGCCATATCCCTTTCGATTTGGGTTTGTTTGCCTTCTTTTGAAGCTTGTTATCCATTGAAATAAAGCGTTCTACAACATCGGGGTCAATGTTGCTGACACCATCTAAAAACTCATTTTCTTTCATATAGAATAGCCCTCCTTTTCCAGTTTTTCTTTCAGATCGCACTTGATAGCCGCGATCTCTTTGTTGACCGTTGACTCACTGCAATCGAGCAATTTTGCGATTTCCTTGATCGGACGTGCGAAATAATATCTGCTCATAAAGATATACATTCGACGGTCTGATAACGAACGGACAAAATCGCTGATAACCCGACCAAGCTCTTTTGCATCTGTTTCAGAATACATATCATCGTCGTAGGCAATGAAATCCTCAACCTCGGACAGAGATACCGTTAATTCTGAAGCAATTCGCTTTTGCCGTTTTCTTGCCTTGTAGCAATCAATCGCCGTCCTTCTCATGATCGTAGCAAGAAACGATTGGAGCAAGGTAGGTCTTGCAGGTGGAATCGAGTTCCAAGCACCGATATATGTATCATTCAGACACTCCTCGCTATCGCACGTATCATAAACGATGTTATACGCTACGGATAGCAAGAACTTCTTATACTTGATATCGGTCTCTTTGATGGCTTGCTCGTTGCGTTGCCAATACAGCTCAACGATCTGCACATCACTCATTGTTGCTGTCTCTTTGGGTTGAAGTTCCATATTGCACCTCCTTCTCTGATATTCTGAAAGGCCCTTCATAAATACAGTCGACAAAAATAAGAAAAACTGTAAAAGAATTTGAAAAATATTTGAGTTTTTTATATTATAACATATTTTTGAGGAAATTTCAAATTAGGCAAATGCAATATGTGTCTCTCTCATTGAAAATTCACAATTTTATGATATAATCAATGATATCAAGATGATTTAATTTGGATTGACAACATATATGGAGCAAATGAAATATTATCACTACACATCCATAAAAACACTTTTTTAATTATTACAAACGAAGAACTGTGGCTGTCCAATCTAAAAAATTCTAATGATCCGAACGAGTTTTACCTAACTTGTGATGAGTATAACGAATATATCAATAAGTTGGGCAAAGATCCATACAACGGAAAGCCGTATGTGCTTGAAGAAAAAGGTATATACGGAAACACTTATGGCCTTTCGTTTACATTAGCTGGGGATAACTTGAGTCAATGGGAACGTTATGGAGATTCATTGAGCGGAGTTTCAATATGCTTTGATATTGATTTGATGCAAAAGACTTTATAAAAGACTTGAACACCGCGAATGCAAAGCATTCGCCGTATTTGCGCATCAAACCGTTTGAGTAAAGAAAAATCTTGGCGCAAATGTTGTGTTCTAAGTCACATCACCAGCTCCAAAAAAGAACTCAACGAGGCTTGTTTCGTTGAGTTCTTTTTTAGTTCTGTAAAGAGGACTCGAACACCGCAAAACAATAAATTGCAATTTAGCGGGGACTTCACGGCTTTAAATTTTTGTTTAATTTCGCTTGGCGTTAGCCTTCCCTTGTGAGGGAAGGGGGACCACGCAGTGGTGGATGAGTAGAATACGCCACCGTGTCTATCGTTAAACACGCGCGAGCATAAAGCCCTTACACCGTAAGACTTTTTCTCGCATCAAAGGCGGTTAAAATCGATAGTCTTCTACTCATCCGTCTTTTGACGCAAGCGTCAAAATCCACCTTCCCTCACAAGGGAAGGCTAACGCAAAGCGCACCGTGAAGAAAATTTGCAGCCGTAAAATGCAAATTAAACAGTTCGACAAATCAAAATTTGAACATCTATAACAACAAAGGCACGGTAATTTTACGCCGTGCCTTCAACTGTTAATTGAAATCTTTTGCTTATTTAAATCTTTCCCTCAATAATATCCTCAAAATAATCCATGAGGTTATCCCAGTCAAACTTAAGGTGGCTGTGGTCGCCCTCCTTGACGTGGAAGGCAATATGTCCGGTTCTGTACGCCTTGTTGAGCACGGGCGCCTCGTCCTCCATTATAAGTCCCTTCAAGCCGTAAAGCTCAAATGCGGGAGTTGCAAGCTTGCATGCTAAAAGCTCCGCATCGGGGTCTGCCCACTCGTCGAGAATGGAATCGGTAACGTAAAGGTATCTCGGAGCTACAAGAGAGAGCACCATGTGCTGATCGACAGGGAGAAATTCCTCTCTGTCGTTGTAATTTTTGAAGTTCTCGCAGAACCAGTCGCTTACGTTTATGTTCTTGACGTGCTCGCCCTTCTTGCCGCGGAATATGGCCGCGCCTCCACAGCCTGAGTTGTTGGGGGCAACGAGCAAAATGCGCGGATCGGTCGCGCCTGCCCAAAGAGCGGTCTTTCCGCTTCTTGAGTGACCGGTTGAAGCGATGTGCGCTACGTCGATCTCGTCATCTGTCTCAAAATAGTCAACGATACGGCTGACACCCCAAGCCCATGCGGAAATTGTTGCCCAGGAGTTCTTCTGTCTCGGCTTAAGGTGGTTATACGCGGTGTAAACGCCAACCTTGAACTCCGAACGTGTAGTCCATTCTCTGTATATATCACGGGTGGGCATTACGGCAATGGCAAATCCTCTGTCCGTAATATCCTTGAGGGGCAGAGAGGTGACGACCTTTTCGGTGTACATATTACCGTTTTCAAGGAAAGCAAGGTTGTTTTCAAGATTCTCGTGCATAACGTAAACGAATGCGGGATATTTCTTTCCTTTTTCCTTGGGGAAATAAACGCGGAAGGGGAAGCTGTAATCGCCAAACGCGGCATCTATCTCCTTGACGCGCATGCCGTAAGCCTCGCTCTCGCCCTTTAAAACGAAATGAAGCCCCTCGGGGCGCTCGATGTCTCTTGTGCCGTAAATATAGTTCCGGTAAAGATCAAGAATCTCTCCGCGGCGGAAGGTCTCCCATTCCTCTACGGTTTGAACGTTTTGACCGCCCAGTGTCTTTAATAATTCGGGAATTTGCATCTTGTTTTATCTCCTTTTGGGGTTTTGAAAAGGATGGGGGTGTGGGGGAAGGAAAAACATTTCCCCTTGAAAAAGTTTTTCCTTCCCCCACATATAGTAAAAAAATAATTATCTCTGGATTCTTCCCGAGCCGTCGCCGCCTGCGAGCTTCTCAACCTCTGCAACGGTAACCATATTGTAGTCACCCTCGATGGAGTGCTTGAGAGCGGAAGCCGCAACTGCAAACTCAACTGCGCCCTGGGTGGTCTTGCCGTTCATAAGCGAGTAGATAAGCCCGCCGCCGAAGGAGTCACCGCCGCCTACGCGGTCGATGATATGGAGCTCGTACTTCTTGCTAAAGCAGTACTCGTCGTCTGCAACGTTGTAGAGCATTGCGGACCAGCCGTTATCAAACGCGCTGTGGCTCTCACGGAGAGTGATAGCAACGTACTCAAAGCCGAACTTGTCAGCGAGCTGCTTTGCAACGGACT
>JAZUBI010000130.1:0-36151 GCA_045638385.1 Eubacteriales bacterium | reverse complement strand
GCAACTATTGCAACTCCTTGGCTCACAGAACGACATGGCTACGATCCGACTTCTTGATATTCCGCTTCCCAAGCAGATATTCGGTCATCCTTGGTTCAACTTCGGAGCTGATAAGATGTCAAAGTCTCGCGGAAACGTTATTTATGCGGATGAGCTCGCAAGCCGCTTTGGGATCGACGGAGTGAGATATTACGCGCTCTCCGAGATGCCCTTCGGAAGCGATGGAAGCATTACCTATGAGACAGTAATTAAGAGATTTAACACCGACCTTGTAAATAACCTCGGAAACCTTGTTAAGCGTACGCTTGATATGCAGAAGAAGTATTTTGATAAGGTCGTAGCAGAGCCCACCGCACCCGATGCGCTCGATGATGAGCTTAAGGCGGCATGCGTTAAGGCGTATGAGGGCGTAGTTGCCAATATGGACGGCTTCCGTATCGCAGATGCGCTCGATTGCATATTCGAGATGCTCTCGCGCGCGAATAAGTATATAGATGAAACAACACCTTGGACACTTGCCAAGGACGAGTCTCAAAAGGAAAGACTCGGAACCGTTCTCTATAACCTTCTTGAGGCTATCCGTTGGGGAGCAGTGCTCTTGAAGCCCTTTATTCCCGCAACCGCAGAGGAGATTCTCACAACCATAGGAACAGATAAGACAAGCTACGATTCCATTGGCAAGGCAGAGCTCTTTGGCGCGGTTGAAAGCGGCAAGGAGGTAGGAGATTCGCGCGTAATGTTCGCGAGAATCGACGAAGCTAAGATGCTTGCCGAGCTTGAAGCGGAGATGGCTGCAAAGAAGGCGGCTGCAGAGGCTGCTGCGAAGGCGGCAGAGATCCCCGAAAAGCCCGAAGGATGCGCACTTATCGGAATCGAGGACTTTATGGGAGTAGAGCTTCGCACCGCGAAGATCATCGAGTGTGAAAAGGTACCGAAGGCAAAGAAGCTCTTGAAGCTTCAGATCGACCTCGGATATGAAAAGAGACAGGTCGTATCGGGCATTGCAAAATGGTATCAGCCCGAGGAGCTTATCGGTAAGAAGATCATCGTGGTAGCAAACCTCAAGCCCGCAACTCTTTGCGGCATTGAGTCAAACGGAATGATCCTCGCATCCGGTGAGGAGACCGTGAGAGTCGTATTCTTGGCAGAGGATACACCTCTTGGCGAAAGGGTAAGATAATAAAACAAATTTTTTTGGGGGGCTTGTTCAGTCCCCCTTTAAATTTATATGGATCAAATCTGAGTTTCTTTTTCTTGACACACCGAAGAAAATGTGCTAATATAAAACCAAGAGGAAAAAAGTTGAAAAAATTTTTAAAAAAATGTAACCATCCGAAATTTTTAACGACTTATAGGACGAAGGGGAAATTTTTACCGGTAAAACACACCCGACCGACCCTTATGACATCGGGAAAGGAGACAGAGCATGGATGACGCAAGAATAGTTGACTTGTATTGGGCGCGTAATGAAGCGGCAATAAGCGAGTCTGACACAAAATACGGCAGAATGTTAAATTCGCTATCCTATTCGTTGCTGTCCTCTCGTGAGGATGCGGAGGAATGCCTGAACGATACCTATCTTGCCGCGTGGAACAGCATGCCGAGCGCAAGACCTGAGCGCCTTGGAGCATTTCTTTCAAAGATCATAAGGCGAATCTCGATTGACCGATTCAGAGAGAGACACTCGGAAAAGCGCGGGGGTATAGATAACCTTTGCGAGGAGCTCACCGAATGTATTCCCGATAACTCTGACGATGGTGAAGGCGACCGCGAGGAGATCAGAAATGCGCTCAACGCATTTTTGAATGCTTGCGATACACAAAAAAGGGCTATGTTTATTCTCCGATATTTCTATTCGAAATCTATCGAGGAGATCGCCCTAAAGGTCGGAGCAAGTGAATCGAAGGTAAAAACCGCGCTTCACAGAATGAGACTTGAGCTTAAAGAAAAACTTACGAAGGATGGTTTGCTATGAAGAACAAAAAAATAAAAAAGGCAGAAATGCTGTTTGATGCCGTCGGAGAAATTGACGATGCGCTTCTTGATGAGGCGGTGTCTTATCGCCGCAAAAGGAGAGTAGGCACGAGAGTGCTTGCCTTAGCCGCAACGCTTGCCATTGTATTGACGATGTCGGTCACGGCTTTTGTGGTGTTGAATACAGTTGACGGTGGCAAGAGGAGCGATAGACACAGAAGACCGAGCTCCGATGTTGAATATGAAGATGGCAACGCAGGCACTGAAGACGTAACAGGCTCTAATCAGGAAAGCATCGGCGGTATTGAAGGCGGCGAAAGTATCGGCGGTGGATCTGATGAGGAAAATATGTGGCCCGAATTCGGCGGAAATATGGAGGGCAATGTCGGCTTTGAACCGGAGATATCCGTCAAGCCCGATGACTCCGGAGATTACGAAGGCATAGAAACCGCAACCGAGGGTGTAGTCGACGGAGACCATAATGTAGAATCAGTGACGCAGTCACTTATCACCAATCCTTTTATAAATACATCGGTTAACAACACGTCAACCTTTTCTGCCGATGTGGATACGGCATCCTATTCGTATTTCCGTGCGCTCGTCAACTCGGGATATACGTTCAATGGCCTGAGAAATAACGGCACTAATTTCAGAATAGAAGAATTTATCAACTATTTTAAGTATGAGGCTACCGCTCCCACAGGAGACGAGCTTTTCGGTGTTGAAGACCAGATCATCTATTGCCCATGGAACGACAGCACCTTCTTGCTCAGAGTCACTCTGCAGGCAGAGGAGGCTCTACCGACATCGGGAAATAACCTTGTGTTCCTTATCGACGTTTCGGGCTCGATGAGCTCGCAGGATAAGCTTCCTCTTTTGAAAAAGGCGTTTACCTATCTTGTAGAAAATCTCGGCCCTAACGATACAATTTCTATCGTAACCTATTCGGGTAACGAGGCAGTCGTGCTTGACGGATGCAGCGGCATCAATACCGATGCCATAATGAACGCCATAAATTCGCTTGTGGCAGGCGGATCAACGAACGGCGAGGCAGGACTTAAGATGGCATACCAGATAGCTGAAAAGCACTTTATCGAGGGCGGAAACAACCGCATAATCATGGCATCCGACGGAGATCTTAACGTGGGCATATCGTCTGCAGAAGAGCTTAAGGCGTTTATAGAGCAGAAGAGAGATCAGGGCGTTTATCTTTCGGTCCTGGGCTTTGGAAAAATGAGTTATAGCGACGCTAATATGGAGACGCTTGCCGATAACGGAAACGGCGTGTATTATTACATTGACGGCGAGAGTGAGGCAGAGAAGGTGTTTGGCAGCGATCTCACCGGCACTCTTTACACGGTTGCAAACGACGTTAAGCTTCAGATCACCTTTGATCCCGAGATCATAGAGTCCTACCGCATCATAGGATATGATAACAGAGTTCTTAATAATGAGGATTTTGAAAATGACAGAAAGGATGCGGGCGACGTAGGCGCATCGCATCAGGTAACTGTCTTTTATGAGATAGCTTTAAAGCCCGATGTAGAGCTTTTGTATTGCGATTCCGTGGCAACTCTTTCTGTCAGATATAAGCTTCCCGGAGAGACACTTAGCCTTTTGAATGAATATGACATAGGCAGAGGACCGTATGAGGCGGATGAGGACCTGCGCTTTATTCCCGCAGTGATAGAGCTTGCCGCATTGCTCCGTAACAAGGACTATAATGGAGATGTAACCCTGCAGAGCATTCTCGAGGAGCTTGATTCTATTGATTTGACCGACCCCTATAAAATTGAATTCCGTGAGCTTGTGAGAACACTCACAGAAAGACAGTAAAAGCAAAATGGACTGAGTTTATGACTCAGTCCATTTTAATTTTTATCCGCGTACGCCTCTTGAACGGCGGTCCTTTGGTTGCTTTCCTTCGCTGTTGAAGGAAAGCAACTAAAGAAAAGAAGAATTAAATCGTTTTTAGTCAAGCTCGCGCTTGCCGGTATAGAGCTCGTAATATCTGCCCTTGAGCTCAAGGAGCTGATCGTGCGTTCCGCGCTCGATTATCTCGCCCTGCTCAAGCACCATAATAGCGTTTGAGTTTCTTACGGTGGAGAGTCGGTGAGCGATAACGAATGTAGTTCTTGTAGCCATGAGTCTGTCCATTCCGTGCTCAATATGGCGCTCTGTACGAGTGTCGACAGAGCTGGTTGCCTCATCGAGTACAAGGATGGGAGCCTTCGATATAGCCGCGCGGGCAATATTGAGGAGCTGGCGCTGTCCCTGCGAGAGATTGGCTCCGTCGCCCTCAAGCATAGTGTCATAACCCTTTTCAAGGCGCATAATGAAGCTGTGCGCGCTTGCGGTCTTCGCGGCGATTATAACCTCATCGTCCGTCGCATCGGGACGACCGTATCTGATGTTCTCCATTACCGTTCCGGTAAAGAGATGCGTATCCTGAAGCACCATTGCGATATTGGAGCGGAGCACCTCGCGCTTTATGTCGTTAATGTCTACTCCGTCAATGGTGATCCGTCCCGAATCAATGTCATAGAAACGAGAAAGAAGATTTGTAACAGTGGTCTTTCCCGCGCCGGTCGATCCAACGAACGCAATCTTCTGTCCGGGATGAGCGTAGAGGGAAATGTTTTTAAGGATGACCTTGTCGGGGTTGTATCCGAACGTAACGTTTTCAAATACAACGTCTCCGCGCATTTCGGGCATATCGCAGGCCTCCTCCTTGTCGGGAGTCTCAGGAGTTTCATCCATAACCGCAAACACACGCTCAGCACCCGCAAGAGCAGAGAAGATAGCAGTGGTCTGCTGAGAGATATTATTTATAGGCATGCTGAATTGCTTTGAGTACTGTGCAAAGAGCTGAAGCGCACCGGGGTCGAGCCTTCCTGCTACCATAAGGATACCGCCGACACCGATGGTTACGGAATAGCTTATCATGCTTGTGTTGTGCATGATGGGTCCCATCAGACCGCCGATAAACTGAGCCTTGAGCTGCTTGTCGCGGAGGTCCTCGTTGAGAGTTTCAAACTCCTCGCAGCAGGTCTCCTCGTGATTGAAGACCTTAACGACCTTCTGACCGGTAACAGTCTCCTCAACGTATCCGTTAGCCGCGCCAAGAGCCGCCTGCTGAGCCGAATAGTGCTTTCTTGAAGCACCCGCGATCTTTGCTCCGCCAAAAGCGAAGATAGGCACGAAGATTACGGTTATGAGAGTCAGCCAAATATTGGTCGTTATCATGAATACCAATGTACCCGTAAGCGAAATAACACCCGAAACAATACTTGTCAAGGAGTTATTGAACATAACGTCAATGTTGTCAACGTCATTGGTAAATCTCGACATTATCTCGCCCGTAGGATGCGTGTCAAAGTAACGCACGGGAAGCTTCTGAAGCTTGACGAAAAGATCGTTTCTTATCTTTTCAACCGAGTTTTGCGAGATCGTAAGCATAACTCTTGCCTGCATATAGTTTGTCAATATCGTAAAGAGATAAATGCAGACAAGAATCATTATCGTGGCGAAAATGTAGAACATTACGGATGCCGCCGCATCGTTGTAGCCGTCACCGACCACAGATGCTATAAATCCGGTAGCGCCATTCTTGACCGTCTCGATAAACGAGTCAAGTGCCCTGTATATTGGGCTGTTGAGAACCTCGGGATCTACATCAAGACCAACGTATGTCGAAAGGCGGTTGATAATAGGTCTCGTCATATATCCTGCGATCAGAGAGAAGACCGTATTAAGCATCATAAATCCGAGGACGACAAAGAGAAGCGCCTTGTATTTTCCAACGTATTTTAAAAGTCTTCCAATCGTCTGCTTGGCGTTTTTGGGCTTTCCGCCCATTCCCTGAGGACCTCTTCCGCGGGGGCCGCCTCCCATTCCCGGGCGCGGAGCCTTGGACGAGCTGTGATACTGCTTTTGGAGCTCTTGAAGTGAACGTGCCATTATCAGTTACCGTCCTTTCCCGAGATCTGAGAATTATATATTTCCTGATACTCGATATTGCTTTCCATAAGGGTGTCGTGAGTTCCGATTCCGGTAATTTTGCCGTCATCCATAACTACGATCATATCAGCATCCTTGACGGATGAGATTCTCTGCGCGATTATGATCTTTGTTGAATCTGCAAGCTCCTCGCGGAATGCGCGGCGGATCTGAGCCTCGGTCGCGGTGTCTACCGCGCTTGTCGAGTCGTCAAGAATAATGATCTTCGGATTTTTGAGAAGAGCACGAGCGATACAGAGTCTCTGCTTCTGTCCGCCGGAGACGTTTACGCCGCCCTGACCGAGCTCTGTTTTATATCCTAATGTAAAGTTTTGAACGAACTTATCAGCCTGCGCGTTAGCGGCGGCGGCAAACATTTCCTCGTCGCTGGCATCCTGATTACCCCAGCGGAGATTTTCCTCGATAGTTCCCGAGAAGAGAACGTTCTTCTGCAAAACCATGCCAACGCCCTCGCGAAGATTGTAAAGAGTGTAATCCTTAACGCTCTTGCCGTCGATAAGAATATCACCCTCATCGGCATCGTAAAGACGCGGGATCATAGATACAAGAGTAGTCTTTCCGCATCCGGTCGAGCCGATGATTCCGACAGTGCTGCCGGCAGATATTTTGAGATTGATGTCTGCAAGTACAGGCTCAACGCTGTTTTTATAGTAACGGAATGTGACGTTTTTAAACTCAATATCTCCGCGTTCAATAACAGCATTTTTGTCGCAATTGTCGGTATCCTTGATGTCAAGCTCCTCGTTAAGTACCTCCTTGATTCGCTTTGCGGAGGCAAGAGCGCGAGAGGAGAACATAAGCATCATCGTTACCATCATAAGAGAGAAGAGGATCTGCGAAACGTAGTTGATAAATGCGGAAAGCTCTCCAACACCAAAGGTGGAGATACCGGCATCCGCGTTGCTTATTACGAGCATGCTGCCAAACCAGATAACGAGAGCGGTGGTAACGTACATAAAGAAGGTCTGCACGGGAGACATGAAGATCATGTTCTTCATTGCGGACATTCCCGCGCCCTTGAGCTCGGAATTTGCCTTTTCAAACTTTTCGCTCTCAAACTTTTCTCTTGTAAAGGATTTTACAACGCGAACGTTCGTGATGTTTTCCTGAACAGTAGAGTTAAGACCGTCGATCTTTGTCTGCATCCTTGCGAATCTGGGCATACCGCGTGCAATGAGGAACACTATAGAGATAAGCAAAAGCGGGATAGTCACAGCCATGACGATAGAGAGCGAGGGGCTCAAGCGAATGGCCATGATGACGCCTCCTATGAGCATTCCGGGGGAGCGGAGCATCATGCGGAGCATCATGTTAACAAAGTTCTGAAGCTGGGTAACGTCGTTTGTAAGTCTTGTGACGAGAGATCCGGTAGAGAACTTGTCGATATTTGCAAAGCTGTATCCCTGCACCTTTCTGAAAAGATCCGCACGCAGATCGGCCGCGAAGTTTACAGAGGCCTTTGCGCCGAAGTATGAGCCGCCAACGCCGCCCGCCATCATAATAATCGCGGTTCCAATCATCTTAAGCATTACAAGAATGCTGCCCTCGGTAGTCAGCGTTTTGTTAAGCGCGCCCGTAATGACCTCGGCAAGGTACATAGGCATAAGAACCTCACCTACGACCTCGATGATCATACAGAGCGGACCGAGAATAAAGTAAAGCATATAAGGCTTTACGTATTTCATCCAGTGTTTCATTCCAAAATTCCTTTCATGTGAGCGGTCAGTCTATTTCGGGAATATCCTCAATCGAATGAAGATTCTCCTGAATTTTATCAAGCAGGGAGCAGAGAGTATCAAGCTCCTCAATTGAAAATCCCTTTAGTGCGGCGGCATCAACGTATCTGAAATACTTTTCGGAGTCCTTGACTGCGAGAAGTCCCTTGTCGGTGAGAGTGATCTCATTGGCGCGGCAATCACAGCCGTCGCGAGCCTTGGATCTTTCAACGTATCCGTCGGTTTCAAGCTTTTTTATGGTGTTTGCAACCGCGGCAGGGCTTATTTTCAAGCGTTCCGCAAGCTCCTTTTGAGAGGGAAGCCCCTCGTCCTTTGAAATGTAGAGAAGCATACGGTGCGCGGAGCAATTCATTTCGATTCGGTCTGCATAGCGTCCGATTATCCGCCTGTGCAGACGGTTTGTCTGAATAAATTTGTGGATTATCTCGCGCTCGTCGAGGGTCTTTGAGAAGTCTGCGGAATTGCTTTCAAGTGCCAAATCTATGTCTCCTTTCGCAAAAACAAAATAAAAGTTAACGTGTTAATCGTTAACTGCTTAATTATATCACAGTATTTCAATAATTGCAAGTGAAATTTTTGTGAATTTATCAATTTTTACAAGAATTTTTTAATAAAATCCTCCAATCAACGCTCATCCGAAAGATCAAGCTCTCTTTGCCGTATTTTGATCGGAAAAGAGAGCTTAAGCGAGTATTAAAATTCGGGAGTAAATTTTTTGCTTGCGGAATCAAGGCTCTGGAAATATCCCTCAAATCCAAGCTCTGTTGCCCGCGCGAGCACGCTGTCATATTCAAAGGAAGTCAGCCTTCTGCGCAGATTTTTAAAGCTTTCATTTTCGCCGCATTCCTTTTCAAGCTCGTTGTAAAAATCGGGCGTGTATTGACCCATAAGACTCAAAAGTATATTTTCAACTCCTATCTCACGCGCCAAAAGCTCAAGAACTGCAATAGAATCTGCCCTGTGAGAGGGAAGTATCAGATGCCTGACGATAACACCGCCCTCAAGCATTCCTTTGTCTTTGAATCTGGGCTTTCCAACCTGCCTTACGCACTCATGGAGCGCAGCGAGAGCAAAGTCTCGGTAAAGCGGAGCATTGGAGTATTTTTTTGCTATTTCCGGGGAAAAATATTTAAAGTCGGGCATATAAATATCAATAAGCCCGTCAAGCGTGCGCAGGGTGTCAGCCTTTTCATATCCGCTGCTGTTCCAAACTATCGGAATGTCAAGCCTGTGCTTTATTTTTGTAAGCAGTCTTGCAAGCTTGTCTGTGTAATGTGTCGGAGTAACGAATTCAATGCAGGAGGCTCCGCTTTCAGCCAATGAAAAAATCTCTTTTTCAAGATCACCCTCGCTTATACATTGCCCGATGGCATTGCGACTTATGCTTTTGTTCTGGCAGAAGATACATCCAAGGTTGCATCCTCGGAAAAATACCGTTCCCGCACCGTGTTCACCGACAAGACAAGGCTCCTCCCATTTGTGAAGCATGAACTTGGCAACCGAAAAATCACTTGGAGAGTGGCAGAGTCCTATCTCGCCTTGGTCTCTGTTTGCATTGCATTCTCTCGGACACATATTGCATTTTGCCATGATTTGCCCCCCCTTTTTCTCGGTTTTTCCACGTTTTATTATTGATTATACAACAAAAAAAGCAAAATTTCAATCGAATTTAGTCTTTTTAGGAGAAATAAAGAATAAATTTGTTAAATTTTTGATAAAGTCTTGATTTTTGGAGAAAAAAGTATTACAATATGGATAGTTTGGTTTACAACGCAAATACACGCCGATTGACATTCGACTACAGAGCTTTCGGCAGGCGCAATTTGAAAGGAATCGATAAAATGGCAAAATTCAGAAAAATCGGTATATTGACCTCCGGCGGCGATGCTCCCGGAATGAACGCGGCAGTAAGAGCCGTTGCAAGAAAGGCGATAAATGAAGGTATTGAGGTTGTAGGTATTCAGGAGGGCTATAACGGCCTTATACACGGAAATCTCCGTCCTCTTGACAACCGTGCGGTTTCAAACATCATCAATGTCAGCGGAACTATGTTATATTCTTCCCGTTGCCCCGAGTTTAAGACCGAGGAGGGAATGGCAAAGGCTATCAAAACGTGCGAAGAAAATCAGATCGACGCTATTGTTGCCCTCGGCGGTGATGGAACCTTCCGCGGTGCAACTGACCTTACCAACCACGGAATACCCTCGATCGGTGTTCCCTGTACGATAGATAACGACATTACAGCGACCGAATACACCATTGGATTTGATACAGCTATGAATACGGTGGTAGATATGATCGGCGCGCTCCGTGATACCTGCGAGTCTCACGCGAGATGTAATATCATCGAGGTAATGGGACGCGAATGCGGTATGATTGCGCTCTATGCCGGTGTTGCGTCAGGTGCAGTAGCAATCGCTATACCCGAGTTTGATTTTGATGAGGAATATGCTATAAGCAAATTCAAGGAAGCGAGAGAGCACGGCAAGAGAGGAATGATCGGTGTGTTTGCAGAGGGTATGCATCTTGACAGACCCGGCAAATATAGCGAGGAGTTTGCGGCAAAGCTTGATGGACAGACCGGAATAGAGACAAAGTTTGCCCGTCTCGGTCACATCGTCCGCGGCGGATCACCTACGCTTCGTGACCGTCTTCATGCAACCCAGATGGGTGCAGAGGCTGTAAGCTGCTTGCTTGAGGGTAAGAGCAATGTTGTAATGGCGATAAAGAACGGTATGATCGCCGATATCGATATTAACTACGCACTTGTTCTTGACCGTATGTATAAGGGCAAGCTTAAGGACGGCGATCTTGAAAAGTATACCGCGGGACAGGTCGAGGATATGAAGGCGGCATGCGCACAGAGAAGAGCGAAGATGGAAAAGCTCTACAAGCTTTCATTCGAGCTTAGTAAGTAATAATGAAATAAAAAAAACCACGGATTTCAGAATCCGTGATTTTTTTGTTTAGAATAATCCCGTGATCAATGGCGCAAAGTTTATGATCAAAAGTGCTATGAACGCCATACAAACTCCGATAATGCACTTTGCGTTTATCTTTTCCTTGAATATGATCGTAGACATCAGCATCGAGAGTATCAACGCTCCACCGTTGTGCAGGGGGAACATGTATACCGCATCCAGCTTTGTGGCTGCAAGAGTATCGAAGAATGAGTGAAGGAATAGGCACACCGCCATTATAGCAACGTAAATTATGATCGGTCGTACCGTCTTTATAATTCCTCTGCTCTCGCCCTCACTCTTTTCGTTTTTTCTGAATACTACCGCACAAGCGGAAAGCGCAATAGCGGCAAAAACATATGTCAGAAGATTAAAAAGTGCGGCGTTTCCATTGGCAATGGTATTGCTGAATAGCTTATGTGAAAAGCTCACCGCACCGTTGGAAACAGAAATAAGGATCAAAAGAAGAATGGCGCCAACCGTGATCTTGCCGTTAAGGCTTTGATTGTAGGTACACATAATGTATCCCGCAATTACAAGCAGGGCAATACCGATCCATTGAACGATCGAGATAGGCTCTCCGAATAAAACGTTGCAGAGAATGATCGGAATTATGATGCTGAGAAGAACGAATACCTCAACGAGCATATACGCGCCACGGCGCACGGACAAAAGCCAGCTCACGGTAAACGCGGCGGTTCCCACACCGGCAAGAGCGGAGACGAGAAGTAACCTCGGTGTTATTTCTATCGTTTGCGCTCCTCCCGCCATCATTCCGACAAGAATGGCAATTACGCCTATGAGAATACAGAATATCATACGTAGCGTATTTACTACCATAGCATCGGATGCGTGAGAAATCGCGCCTCCGGTTTTTTTGCCGCAGTAGCCCTTGATTATACCGAACAAAAGGGAAGCGGCTAAAAACAGATAACCTATCATTTAAATATCAACTCCTATATTTGCGCCTCTGTTGCATTGCACGCGAGAGCGCATTTTTATTTTTCAATCTTTCAGTTTTTAATATCGAGCTTCAAAAGAGCACTTTCAAGACCGTCCGCTTCGGCGTATACCTTAAGCTCGCCTGCAATCTCCCCAAGCTTCACGGCAACGCCTATGCGGCCTGCGCGCATTTTTCTTGTCGAATTGAAGATAGAGGAGTGATCGGAAACGTCCGATCCCGTGGAATAAACGTATCCAAGCGAGTTTGTGTAGAAGCGAACGGTTGGGGTAGCGTTGGGGACTTCAAGCCCATTTTCGTCAACGGTGTAGCAGGTAATGATAGCGATATCCTGCCCGTTGGCTTTTATATCGGGAGTGTCGAGTCTCAGCATAAGCTTTTTGGGCTTACCCGTAGTAATTTTTGAGTCGCGGGCGATTATATTTCCGTCTTCGTCATAAGCCACTACCTCAAGCTTGCCCGAAGTATATGGAACGGTCCATTCTCCGTGACCGTATTTTTCTATCTCGCGCCTGCCCTGACTCTCGCCGTTTAAGAAAAGCTCAAGGGATGGGCAGTTTGTGTAAGCCATGACCTTGATAGCTTCACCCTCAAGCCCATGGAAATTCCAATGAGGGAGAAGATGGACCATAGGCTCTGTCGTCCAGTGCGATTTGTTCTGATAGAACGCATCCTTTTTCTGCATAAAGAGGTCGATCGCACCGCTCTGCGAGCAGACACGGGGCCAGGTTGCCTCACCGCGATGCTCAAATGCTATCCATTGGTATCCTCCGAGCATCCATTCACGATCCGTAATGAATTTCCAAGTGTACTCGCGGCTTTTGAATGCGGAGTGGGTATCGTGGTCGTACGCGGTGATGTATGCGCTTGATATGTCGTCCTCGAAATAATGTCCCCTCGTCGTTCCGGTAGCGCAGTTTTCACTTGATATTACCGGCTTATTGGGGAATTTTTCGTGTATGGCGGTATAAGCGCCCCAGTTGTAGTTCACACCGACTACGTCAAGCTCCTCAAGAACAGCGGCATTGGCAGGTGTGCGGTCAACTGCGGTCATTATCATACGCGTATCGTCAAGCTTTTTTGCAAATGCCAAAAGATTTTTAACAATGCGCCTGCCGGTCTCGGTAGCGTGATGGAATTCCTCGTTGCCAAGAGACCAGAAGAATACCGAGGGGCGGTTTCTGTCGCGCTTCATCAGCATCTCAAGCTGAGCTTTGCCCTCGTCGCTCGAATCAAACCAACGGGTCTCCGCCATAACGATAAATCCGTTTTCATCAAGCGCATCCATAAGAGCCTCGGCTTGAGGATAATGAGAGGTGCGATAGCCGTTAGCGCCCATCTGCTTCATCAGGGCAACCTTGTAGCGGTGGATATTGTCGGGAACAGCCTTTCCCATAAGTCCGCAATCGGCGTGACCGCATAATCCTTGTATCTTGTAGTGCTTTCCGTTTATAAAGAGGCCCTTTTGGGGGTCAGCGACTACGGTTCTGCATCCGAATCTTGTGTCGTATACGTCAAGCTCATTTTTACCCTTGAAAACTCGGGTTCTCATAGTGTAGAGATTTGCATCGTCCGGAGACCAAAGCAGAGGAGAGCTTACGTCAAGCGTGTATTTAAATATCCTTTTATCTCTGCCGTCAGCGTAGCCGCTTGTGCCGGACGAGGCTATAATACTTCCGTTATTGTCAATTATCTCGGAACAGACATTGACTAATTGGCGCCTGTCGGTATCGTTTCTTATGGTGGTTTCGGTCTCAACTATCCAGCGCTCACCGTCAATCTTTTTAGGCTTTGTGTAAACGCCCCACAAATCGACCGATACAAGATCCGTCTTGCAGAGCCAAACGTGGCGATATATGCCTCCGCCCTCGTACCACCAGCCCTCGTGCGAGTCGGTAGTAACGTAAACGGCAAGAATGTTGGGCGCATCAAAAAATACAAAGTCGGTTATATCGACCTCGAATGTAGTATAACCGCAGAAATTGCGTTTTAACAGACATCCGTTGAGATAGACTGTCGCATGAGTTGCAATACCCTCAAAAAGCAGAGTAAGTCTCTTCTTCTCGTCACCCTCGGCAAGAGTAAACGTCTTTCTGTACCAAGCGTTATCGTATGGGAGAAATCCGAGAGCGTTGTTGTATTTTTTGTCGATCTCGCCTCTTATTACAAAATCGTGCGGAAGATCAACACTGTCCCATCTTTCGCGTGCAGTAGAAGGGGCGGTGTCATAATCGCGCGAGGCGGGTCCCCAGAGCATGCGCTCGGTCTTTGCGCTGTTGTACGCGGCCGCCTTGTGCGGCGGAAAGTCAATATTTATGTCCCCTCTGTGGAATAACCAGTCTCTGTCGAAATTTATTTTTTCTCTCATTTGGCTACCTTTGTGATATACCTTAGTGTGATTAGAATTTTGATCTGTATGGGAGTGCGCGGGTCGCTTTATTATAAAAAGCGACCTACGAATCTTGCGTAGCAAGTCCCTGCGACTCCCCAATTATTCTTCGCTTGAAATGCTCTCGTCCTCGATGACGATGTTTTTGTACTTCTCTCCCACAACTCTGTCAGCAATAGGAGCATCATTGGGGTAGGTGTTGCCCTTAAAGGTAATGTCAAGAGCCAGATTTGCATCTACGATGAGCTTGCTGTCAGCAAATGGCGAATCAGCGGCTCTTTCAAAGATGTTGTTCTCGATATTTACCTTCTGT
The DNA here is from genome assembly GCA_045638385.1 of Eubacteriales bacterium. Taxonomy (GTDB): domain Bacteria; phylum Bacillota; class Clostridia; order Oscillospirales; family CAG-272; genus SVTX01. The sequence continues at coordinate 21,798 of JAZUBI010000130.1, read as the reverse complement.
GCGGCATTGATATAAACGAATGCTTCGTTATATGTGTTGATGAACTTGTTATTGCGAATCGTATAATCCTTGTAAAGCATCGCATCGGGATCAAGAACAGAGCCCTGACCGTATATAGCTATGGGGAAATAGCGGCGGTTAGCGTAGTCCTCGTTGGTGTATCCGTTGTGATCGAAGAGACACCTTTCAATGATAACGTCCTGAGGTGCTGTGCTCTCACCCCAGGTAGGCTCTGCGGAGAACATAACCGTGGAGTGGAGGAGATTGCGGAACGTGCAGTTAGTAACTCTGATATTGATGGTTTTCGCAAGTATTCCGCGACCGCGCGCATCGCGCATCATTACGTTGTCAAAGAGATATCCCGCGCTGTTTCTGTCAAGGTTGTCAACGAACGCCTTGTTGTCAAGACGGTAGTGGTTGTCCTCAAGATCGTATCCATCAATTGCAGAGAAATCAACCGCCTCTGTGGGAACGATGACCTCAAATATCTCGGACGTGTAATCCTTTGAGTGCCAGGGACCGGTGATTGTAAACTCAACCTCGCCAACCTTTTCGGTTGCGCTCAATGTGTGAGTATTGCACACGGTCTTGCCGTTAGAAGCGTAAACGAGAATGTGATCTCCAATCTTGAAGGGAGGGCAGAGCGAGCCGCGCGCGGTAGGCTTTCTGTCAATATTGAAATAAACCTCGGTAGCGCAGTTCTTGTACTTAAGCGAGGTCGTGCCGTTTCCGAGATCTGTAAGAGAAGCAAGACGCGCGCTCGATGCTCTTTGGTTTGTCGCGTCGTCGCACATGTTCTCCATAATACAGCTGACACAGGTAAGACCCTCGCGAGAGCCTGAGATATGAGTCGAATCCATGGTGCTCAGTCTCGGAACAGCTCCGCGCCAACGACCCTTGTCATCAATGCCTATCTCAAGAGAAACGTTGTATTTTTTCTCAAGAGCCTTGTATTTGTTGTAGATCTCCTCGCTGATGGCGGGCGCATACTTTGCGGTGTCGTGCCATCTTACCATGCGCACGTTTGCGGAGTCTCCACCCATAACGATACCGAGAGCGGAGGAGTATCCGTAAAGCACGGTGTCCTTAACGAGTACGTTCTTGGAGTTTGAAAAATAGATCGAGCGGAGGAAGGGGAGAGCCATACGGCATGTGAGTATATCACCCTTATAAAGCTTGCCCGCCTTGTCGTGATCCTCGGGGATAGTGAATTTCAAAATACCGTCCTCAAGCTTTTCAACGGTGTAGTTGCCTCCAAAGCTTCCGTAAGGCTCAATGTGACCGCATCTGAATACGTTAACGTATCCTGTGTGGAAGAGCTCGGGATTTGATTTTCCAAAGTCATCTACCATGCCTGCGGCGGTAATTGCAAGGAATGTGCAATTATCAACAACGTCAATTATGTGCACCTGACCGCAAGCCTGGCGCGCGTAGCCCGTGGTAATACCGTGGAGCTCAAGATTCTGAACGTCGATGATGTTATAGCATGCTCCGTAATCGTGAGCCTTCTCCATAAACACGCCGTAAGCGTAGATCTTCGAATTTGAGCATTCTGCGCCGATGGTGAGCTCGCCCTCAACTGCGTATGCTCCGGGAGGAACGATAACTACATGATTTTCAGCCGCCTCGCGCTTAATGTACTCAATGAGACCTACGCGCTCCTCGTAATCAGCATCGGCAACAGAGGTCTTTCTTGTCATAGAGACGAAAAGCTCCTTGTTGGTGTGAGGGAGAATGTCGTCGTTAGTTCCGTACTCGGGGCGGGCGTTCTCGTCGGTTATATTTCCGCCGTTGGTGTATTTGTTGCCGCGCGCATTTATAGTGCCGGACGCATTGTTATCACAGATGAGATAATCGTTGTCCTCAAGAGTAAGCTTGCCCTCAAAATCGTTTGTGGAAATTGCAACGCTTACAGAGCTTGTAACAGTGAGCTTGTTTGCCCTGTTGAGAACGACAGAGCAGTTGGTCGCACCGTCGATCTTTATATCTCCGTGGGTGTTGTTCTGCGCGATAAGCACGTTTTCGGAATAGGGCTCGACAATTATCGCCGAAGGCGCATCAATGTCGTTCTGTCTTATAACGGCATCTGTCGCAGCCGCCAAAATAGCATAGGTCTCGGACTTGATCTTGCAGTTTTGTACCACAGCACCTCTTCCGGTAACGGTGACACAGCCGTAGATCGTGGCGTTAAGCAACGTCGTATTGCCTGCACTGATTATAATTCCACCGTCTGCGTGGATCACTCCGCCCTTTGCGTCATAAAAGCCGCTTTCAAGCACGATAGGCTCTTTTACGTGGGGAGCGCCGACGATCTGTTGAAATTCTGTTGTATTCATATATTTTCCTCCTTACCGCAAGGGACTTCAAAGTCCCTCCTCGTCCTCGTCATGCATTCTGAAATCGAGGTGTGAGGGAAGCGGATATTTATTTTTTTGAAGTGAAATAAGCTCACTGTCGCTCATTTTGGGGTATTCTTCACGCAAGATCGCGGTGTAAAGCTCCTCCCAAACGTGGGAAAGAGAAATTTCGCCCTCGCGCATATCATCCATTTGGAAATTCTCGTTTATGTAATTTGCCGCATCGGTGTATCTGCCAAGCTTAATATACGCTACGGAGACTGTAAGCTGCATTCTGCCTCTTGCTTTTACCTTGTCGGGAGCGTTGTTAAAGCAGCTGACAGCGGTCCGGTATTGTCCGGCGGCAAGATAGCATTTCATCGCATCAGAGTAAAGATTTACACATTCCGGACAAAGCGATAACGCTTTTGTCATCAGTCTCGCCGCGCTGTGCGTATCCTTTGCGTACAGATCAAGCAGAGCAAGATTGCGTGTGCTCCATGCGTTTTCGCAAAGCTCATTTGATCGCATAAAGTATTCTCGCGCCTCGTCAAGCCTTTTGAGCTGATAAGACACTACGCCAAGCTGATAATAAGTGTACCAATGTAAGCCATCTTTAAGTGAAAGACTATCCTTCAATCGTTTATACCAGCCCTCACCCGAAATATAAAGCTCCGGGAATTCACAGATGCCTCTGTTTGGTAAAAATCCTTGATTTGCAAGAGAAACAAAGTCACCGTAGATGCTTGTCATCGACTCGGAATAAAAATCGAATTTATCTGAAAGCTTCTCGCCGCGCTCAAGCTCCTCAAGCGCACCTGCGCCCGATCCGAGCGACAAAAGCTCAAAGGAGACAAACTCCGTGGGAACAATATCACGCAAGCTCGTGTCAAGATCGGCATCCTTATTTACACCGAGATTTATGCGGATCTTGTCTGCCGCCTCGGAGGTCGCAATTTCCCAATTATCCGAGTGCGAAAGGGCAGGATCGCAGGAAATTCCCGTGTATCCCTCGGTAAAGGACCACTTTTCACCTTTTTTCATAGGGATATGCTCAAGCTGGGTGTAAGCTCTGCCGGCTTGTATCTCAATGTATCCCGTACTCTCCGAGCCGTCGCTTAAAAAGCGCGTCCAGTTGCGTCCGCCGGGGCTCTGTCCCCAGAGAAACATTTTTCTGCCAAGCATCTCGCGTGTCGAGAACTGTGCTAACCCGTATCCGTCTCCGCCGATCGCCGCGACCCATCTTTCGGTTGAATTTTCCTCTATTTCATAGAAAAAGTCAAGCGAACGCTTAAGGTTTGTCGGTCGGCTTACGTCGATATCCTTTATATAGGGAATGTCCACCTTGTCAAGCACGTAGTGACCCTCGTCATAGGTTGAGAGATATGAGCGTGTGGTGGGCACAAGAACTCGCGTGGACGGAGTTTCGGGTACTGCGATATTTGACCACCAATATGACCAGGTCTCCTTGCCGCTTACGTTCTCAACGAAGTCTTTTATATAAAGGACCCTTGAGCCCTCCGGCAGATAAACCTCAATACCGAAAACAAGCCCTCTTATGCGCTCGTATTCGTAAATTTGAAGCACCTCTTCTGCCTTTTTTGTTCTGGCAATTCGGGCAAAATAGGGATCGCAGGTCAGGGGATTGTGACCCTTTATGCCAACGTTGAATTCAACGCCTCCCGAAAACCACGCAGTGCGAATTGCTAAATTCGCAGGCTGAAAAACGGGGTTTACATAGAATAATTCGCGTTCATTTTCCTTGTCGTATAAGGACCAAAGCCGTCCGCCAAGCTCGGGGATGAATATGGCGCGGAGATACTCGTTTTCAACAACCGCCGCAGAAAACTCGCGGTCGGCTATTATTCTGTTGAAATTATCCTCAATGGTATAGGGGAGAATGGTGTGTATCATACCCTTTCCGATGCGCGCTTTTTCATCCTCGGAAATATTATCGGTGGTTTCATATCCGGCATGTATATATTCAATATTTCCAATGTCCGCAAGCGGATTTATCTCACCCATAGAGGCTGACGGTATGGTTATCGTTTCGTATTTTATCATTTTTTTCCTTACAGCATAAATTTTATACGTCGCAAAGGGGCTAAAATTATGCGTTTTGAACGTCCCCTGCATCAAGAACGTTATTTATGCGCAAATCACGGTAGTTTTTCGCAGTTATTCCGTCATTTATCGAGCTCAGATATTTGGAGCAGGTGTTGTCCGAAATTTCAACGTTCATAGCGGTCTCAATGTCGATAACGCGGTGCGGATGCTCCTCATCCTCTCCAACCGCCTCGGCAAATACGTTGTTTGAGATTTTAACGTTCAGCGCGGAGTTGACAGTTACTGCGTAGTTGTTCTGATTGTTTATAAATTTGTTGCCGTCAATGAGGATGTTTTTGTAGAGCAATGCTTCTTCGCTAACAGTGGAGGACAAGCCCTTTATAGCAACGGGAGCAAGCGTTTTGTTTGCAAATCCCTTATTTATAAATCCTACGTTATCAAATAGACATTTTGTTATGGTAGTGTCCTGGCTTACAGAGCTTTCTCCCCAAACAAATTCAACGGAGAGGAGAACACCCGTGTGACCGAGATTCTGGAAAGTGCAGTTATTTATAGTAGCACCGACGGTCTTTACAAGAATACCGCGCGAACGGGTATTTCTGACCATCACGTTGTCAAATGTAAATCCTGCGCTGTTGCGGCTGAGGTTGTCAACCAGAACCTTGTTTGCCATCTCATAGCTGTTATCCGAGAGATCAAAGCCCTCGATCGCCGCCATGTTGAGCGCGCTTGTTGCCACGGTAAATTTCTTAACCGTGTCATAGTAGTGTCTCGGTGTTTTGTCCGGAGGAGAGATTATAAAATCGTAGTCCTCGAAGTTTTCCTCGCTTGAGAGGGCATTCGTATCGCAGAAGGTTACTCCCGTACCCGTGTAGATAAGCACGCGATCGCCCTTTGTTATTGGCTGGCACATACTCGGACGCGGACGGGGATTTTTTTCGTTGAAATGGTGTAAGCAATATATTTGCGAGACACTGCCCTTGTAGAAGATAGTGCTTGTTCCGTCGCCGTTATCCTCAACGCCTGCAAGACGCGAGCTTGACGCGCGCTGGTTTGATCCATCGTCACACATTGACTCAAAGAGGCAGGATGTAGCGTCAACACCCTTTATACAACCGGGTATGTGAGTCGCATCGGAGGAACAGATAAGGGGAGTGCCGCCGCGGTATCTGCCGAGACTGTCAATATAGACCTCACCCTCGATTCCGTATTTTTCCTCAAGTGTACGGTAGCGGTCATAGGTCTCCTTGTCTATGATGCGAGCCGCCTCGTTTCCGTTGTACCAACGGTAGAAGAGCACGTCGCGGCTAAGCCCCGCCACTGTCACAGCAAGACAAGCGGAGTGGCAATAAAGGAAGGTGTCCTTAAAGAGGATCCTCTCGGAATTGGTTATAAGAATAGAGATCTTGTCAGGACCGACAAGACGGTTTACAAATTTGTCGCCCTTTTCGACCTCACCTATCCAGTGGTTGCCCTCCCACATGGTGAATTTAAAGAGACCGCCTTCAACGGGCTCAATGTCGTATGCACCGCCGTAGCTACCCCAAGCATAGAGAGAGCCCTTTTTGAACATATCGTTAAATCCTGCGCTGAAGAATGTGGTATCTGTTTTACCGAATCCGTAAATAGAGCCTGCGTAGGGAAGGGCGAGAAAGGTGCGCTCGTCAATCTGATCGACAAGCGTTATCTGTCCGCAGGGCTGCTGAGCGTATCCTATAACAAGTCCCTTTACTGTGAGATCCTGCACATGATCTGCGACAAAGGAATTTCCGTAGGGAAGCATCTCCATAAACGCGCCGTATGCGTAGATAGTCGAGCCGGTTGCATCTGCGCCGAGCTTTACGGGCTCGGGAGCCTCGTAAGCTCCCGGGGGAACGATCACAACGCCACCCTTTGCGTGCAAGGAGATATATTCATTTATGCTCTCGCCCTCGGCATCGGGAGCAATTACCGCCTTTCTTCTTTCCATTCCGATGAAAAGCTCCTTGTTGGCGTGAGGAAGAAGATCAAGATCTGCTCCGTGAGTCAGGCGCGAATCAACGCAGGTTATGTTGTCGCCGTTATAGTTCTCATTATTCTCGGACACCGTTGACTCAGAGCTGTTTTCATCTGCCAACAGATAGTTGTTCTTCTTGAGTGTCAGAGCACCCGAAAGTGTGTTTTCAACCACGTAGATGTTGGTGTTGTCCTCGGCTGTAATATTACCTGCCTTGTTAAGGAGAATTACCGAGTTGTAGGCTCCGATTGCCATAATATCTCCGCTGACATTGTTTTGAGCAACAAGGCAGTTTGCAGCGTTTTCAATGCGGACGGAGCCGTTTATTTTAGAGCCCTGAATTATTACACCTTCAGCGGTTACTATAACATCTGTGTTTATTTCCTCATTGAAAAGTATGGCATTTTTCTTGTCGATGATAATGGTGTTCATAATGATCTCCTTTGGCCTGGTGTGCGGGATTTGAGGCTTTTTCTTGAATGGTGTTATACGTCAGACATCGTCCTCTAATGTGATATCCGTACCGTGAACGCCTTTGTAGTTTTTGGCATCGATACCGTCCTTAATATCCTTCAAAAATGCGGAATAGCGGTTGCCCGAAATTTCAACATTCATAGCGGTATCGATATTTATTACCTTTCTGGGCTTTTCGCGGTTTTCGTGTGCGTGAGGCTCGAATACGTTGTTTATTATTCTGACGTTTTCCGCGGAATTTACGTTTATCTGATAGTCGTGAGTATTATTCTTGAAGCGGTTACCCTCGATAAGAATATTCTTGTAAAGAAGCGTATCCTCAGACGTTGTCTTGCTGAAGCCGACTATTGAGATAGGAGCTAAGGGGAGATAGAAATCGTAGTCATTTATAAAGCCTACGTTATCAATAACGCAGTTTTTGATTACCGCATTGCATCCCACAGTGCTCTCGCTCCAAACGTGCTCGACCGAAAGCAGACAAGCTGTGTGTGCAAGGTTTTTAAAGGTGCAATTTTTAGCCGTCACGTTCATTGTTTTGAAGAGAATACCGCGCGAACGTGTATTCTTTACAGTCACGTTATCGTAGATGTATCCAACGCTGTTTCGGCTGAGATTATCAACAATCACCTTGTTGTCCATTCTGAAATGGTCATCGGTAAGGTCAAAGCCCTCAATAGCCGAAAGATTCAGAGCTGCGGTTGCAACCTTGACATCCCAGTGCTTTACATTGATGTCTCTTGACCTATCCCCGTCCTTGACCGTTACCGCGCCTTCGGATAGGAAAATACTGTTGTCAAGCGCCTCGGTGTCACAGAATCTCTGACCCTTTGAGGTGTAGATAAATACTCTATCACCCTTGGAGAAGGGAATGCATGATCCTGCGCCCGCTCCCATGTTGTAATAGACCTCTGCAAGGTTTGATTTGTATCGGAGAGTGGTCGTTCCGTCGCCGTTATCGGTCACCGATTCAAGACGCGAGCTTGACGAGCGCTGGTTAGATCCGTCATCGGTCATCTGCTCAAGAATGGACGAGATAACGTTAAATCCGGTGCGAGTTCCGACAACGTGCATAGCATCGACCGATCCTATTGCAGAGGGACATCCGCGGTATCTGCCGTGCTCGTCGATCTTCACCTTGAGATCAACGCCGTACATGGCTTCAAGCGCCTTGTATTTTTTGTATGTCGCCTTGTCTATGATCGCACCCGTGTGTACGGTGTTGTGCATTCTTTCGAAATTAACGTTCGCGCTCGGTCCGTCACCCACAACAGCAAGAGCCGCCGCGTATCCGTATACCACAAAGTCGCAAAATAGGATGTTTCGGGAATTACTTACCTTTAAGGAGAACTTGTTACCTCCGCCGATTCGGCAGATGAGCATGTCTCCGGCGCTTATCTTACCCTTGGTGTTGTTTGTGGTAAGTGTAAAGGTCATAGTGCCGTCGGAGTTTTTAGTTATGGTGTTCGCACCTACAAAATGAGTGGTCGATACCTTTCCCTCGGGCACAAGCTCCACAGCGTTACTAAATACATCCGTATTTGTCGATGCAAAATCGTCGATCGAGCCTGCGGAGGGGATTATGATAAATTGAGTGTCGTTTATCTGCTTGAGCACGTGTGCCTGACCGCAGGATTGATGAGTATATCCTACCGTAAGACCAAGTATCTCAACGTTGTCTGTACCGTCCACCGAGAGAAGCGGATCAAGCCTCGTCATTTCAAGATAAACACCGTATGCGTAAATTTTCGTGTTCGCGCAGGGCTCGTTTATGCTGGCGTATGTTGAAACGGTATATGCTCCGGGAGGGACTATAACCGTGTCACCCTCACAAGCGGCTGCGTGAAGATACTTGTCAAGTGTAAGCGACTCAAATTGCGCATCACGCACCACGACCTGCCTTTCCATACCCACAAAGAGCTCTCTGTTTGTATGCGGCTGGTTCTTAGCCAATGCGCCCTCTTCGGCGCGCTCCTCGGTGTCGGTTAGGGTGTCGCCGTTCTCGTTGAGGTTTTCGCGCACGCAAAGCTTAGAAAAGCGATTTTTATCCGCGATTATATATTCGTTTCTTTCTATCAAAAGGGAGTCGGATTTGTTTTCGATAACGTATATGCTCGTGTTGTCAAGGCATTCGATCTCACTTGCGCTGTTGAGGATGAGAGAAATATTGTATCCGTCAGATACAGTTATCTTGCCCTCGCATTCGTTCTCTGCGATAAGGGAGTTGTATGATCCGCCGCCAAGTGTGACAGATGCAGTAGAGCCTTTGATCCTGTTTTGGCGCAGGATGAGCCCCTCGCCCGATGAAATCACGGCACAAAGCGCAGATTCGATCTCGCAGGAGACAATAGAGCAGTTTTTGCCTATTACAGTAACGTTACCGTAAATTTTAAAATTTTTCAAGACCGTGCTGTCGCCGTCAAGCGTCAAGCCACCGGCAAGTCGCAGTACAGAGCCGTTACCGTCATATATTCCGCTTTCAAGGGAGAGGGGAGCATCAAAAATACCCTCTCCGCCGTTGCATATAGCTTCAAATTGTGATTGTAGCATAGTGAAAACCTCCGCCAAACGTTATTTTCCAAAATCGGAGAGATCGTCTCCATAAACGTTTTCCGAATTTTTAATAATTATCGCCCTGCCAATGTCATCACCGAGATAAGGAGAATATGTGTTTCCCGAGATCTCAACGTCACATGACGACGAGATGAGAATGACCTTTTTGGGCTTAGTTTGATTTTCATGAAGACCCGATTCGAATCTGTTGTTGATTATTCTGACATTTTTCGCAAATTGCGCTGTCAGTGAATAGTCGTTGTCGTTGTTGATAAATTTGTTACCCTCGATCAGAATATCGTGGCAGAGCAGGTTCTCGCGCGAACCGGAAGATGAGGGGCCGACTATGGCGATGGGAGCTAAGAATGTCAGCCAATCGTAATTATTGAAGAATCCCACGTGATCTAAAACGCAATTAACTATTGTAATATTGCTTGGCACAGTGCTTTCTCCCCATTCCTTTTCCGTGGCAAGATAGAGACCGGTGTGTGCCAGATTTTTAAAGGTACAGTTCTTAACGGTAACGTCAACCGTCTTGAAGAGCATACCGCGCGAGCGCGTATTTTGAACGGTAACGTTATCAAAGGTGTATCCCGCGCTGTTTCGGCTGAGGTTGTCAACAAGAACCTTGTGTGTCATGTCGTAATGATCATCAGAGAGATCATATCCCTCAAGCGCGGCAAAATTGACGTCACTTGTGGAAACCTTTACCGTGCGAAGCGCGCTTGAGTAGGTTTTTTCCTCACCCTTAGTGTTGAGTATGGTAAATGAATGCTCTCCAACCGTTTCGCTGTCGGAAATAACACGGGTATCGCAAACAGTAACACCCTTTGAGTTGTACACAAGAATACGGTCGCCCGCGCTAAAGGGCGAGCAGTTGCAGAGCCAAGCGTTCATCTTGTAATACACCTCGGAAAGATAGCCCTTTACGGTAAGCGTTGTAGTACCGTCACCGTTGTCCTTGATCGCGCCGAGACGCGAGCTTGACGAGCGTTGATTAGATCCGTCATCGACCATAGCCTCAAGCAACGAGGATGTAACACTAAAGCCCTCTTTAGCACCGGTAACGTGTGTAGCGTCAACAGACCCGACCAAAGGCGTAGTACCGCGGTATCTGCCAAGACTGTCTATATATACTCCGAGATCGATTCCGTATTGCTCCTCAAGATATTTGTATCTGAAATAGTCCTCGCGGTCAATGATGGGAGCGGAGCGGTTGGTGTTATGCCAACGTAAGAGCGAGATGCCCTCATCGGTACCGCCGCCAACCAGCGCAAGCGCCGCCGCGTAGCCGTAGGTCACAAGATCGGTAAAGCATATGTTTTTGCAGTCGATAAGTCTCATTGTGTGCTTGTTGCTTCCACCCAGGCGGCAAGCAATAGCATCTCCCGCATGTATTTCGCCGACCAAGCTCTTTATTTGAAGTGTAAAGGTTCCGTCGCCGTTCTTTTCTATGTCGTATCCGCTGCCAATATTGCCCCAAGGGTATATTTCACCCGCGCGGAAAACGTCGGTAAATCCGACGTGAAATCTTGAAGGATCTGTTTTGCCAAATTCCTCATCAAGACCCGCCGCGCTGACCGCAATAAGGGTCGAGGAGTCAATTTCTTCAAGAATATGTATCTGACCGCAGGATTGCCGGGAATAGAGGACAGTGAGTCCGTAAATATTCACGTTTTCAAGCTGTTTCAGCTCAAAAATGGGCGTATAGGAGTCCATTTCAACACACGCGCCGTAGGCGTATATCTCTGTGTTTGAATGTATAGCCTCAAGGTATATAGTGCTTGATACAGAGTAAGCTCCGGGAGGAATGATCACAACGCCGCTTTTTTCGGCTTGACCTCTCAGATAATCGGCAAACGAAAGGGAATCTATCTCACATTCTCTCTCCATGCCAACGAAAAGATCCTTGTCGGTATGGGGCTGAAGACGGCGGAGAGCGCCGCATTCGGCGCGTTCCTCGGTTTCGGTCACAGAATCGCCGTTGATACCGATATTGTTCACGTCCATAACGTAAGCGAAGCTGTTTCTGTCGGCTATAAGATGAGCATTTTCGGTAAAGCTCATACCGCCCGTTGCATTATTGCCAACCACGAAAAGGTTTTTGCAATTATTTGCGTAAAGCTCAAAGCAGTCGCACAGAACTATCACGCAATTATAGCAATTTTCAATATAAATGCTGCCGTTGATCTTCGATTGCGCAATGAGTATATTTTTTGCGCCGTTTATTCTGACGTCACCGTCAACAGCACATCCCTTTACCGCGTAACCGTCCTCACTGACAGATACGTCGCCTGCTACGATCTCTCCGTATAATCCCTGTCTCATAATAAACCTCCGCAAACGATCAAAAGATACGAAAACACATGAAAATTCTATATATAAAAAGGAAACAATCTTCCTTTTTAATTGTAGCACACAAAAAAACAAAAGTCAATCATTTTGTCAAAAAGGTATAAAAAAGATACAAAAAACTCGGCGTGTAGATTACACGCCGAGAATCTTATTTTTTTAATAATTTTACTGCATAGGACCCTTTTCCTCAGGGAGGAATCTTGTTCCGTCACCGCTTACAATGTCGCTGCCGGTAAGTCCGATGTAGTTGTATCCTACAACCGCCTTTGTAACGTCGCCATTGGCCATTTCGGAGAAGGTATTGCCCGAAATATTGATGTTAGCACAGCCGTTGATGTAAACAGCCTTACCGAACTTGCCGTCCTCGGTGTCGGTGGGACGAGCAACGAACACGTTGTTCAGAATAGAAATGTTCTGAGCCGCAGACATCGTGATACAGTAGTTGTTTTGGATGTTTACAAACTTGTTTCCAACGATTCTGATGTTCTTGCAGGGGAGAGTGTTTTCAGAAATCTCAACTGTGCCCGAAAGGTCTCCAAGACCCTCAATTGCGATCGGTGCTTGCGTAAGGTTGTTTTGGAATCCCTGGATACAACCGGTATTGTCAAAGAGACATCCCTGAATAGTTATGTTCTGAGGAACTGTACTCTCACCCCATGTGGTTTCAACAGAGAGGAGAACCGCGGTCATACCGTGATCGCGGAATGTGCAGTTCTTGATGGTTGCATCAACAGTCTTTACAAGGATTCCTCTTGAACGAGTGTACTGTACCACAACGTTATCAAAGGTAAAGCCCGCGCTGTTACGGCTGAGGTTATCAAAGAGTACCTTTTCCTTCATAAAGAAGTTGTTATCGGTGAAATCATATCCCTCGAACGCCTCGAAGTTTACAAGATCTGTCTTGACCTTAAGTCCGTAAATGTAAGTGTAGTACTGGATAACCGAGGGCTGACCGGTGGTTGTGGTATAACGAATGTCATATGTGAGCTTGGAGGTGCTGGGATTGTATGCTGCATTGACAGCCATATCGGTTACGATCGGTACATTATCAACGTCATCGATTCCGTCATTGTTCGCATCTACAAGCACAGTGCCCGTGATGTCACACTTGCCGTCGCCCTTACCCTCATATCCGTCGTTTGAATTATAGTCGGAATAAACCTTAGTTTTGCACTTGTCGCACTTAGCATCCTTTGTAAGGTCGTAGTGCATCAATGCCGCACAGCTTGCATCGTCACAGATGCAGTCGCTGTTTTCGTCTATATGTATCATGTGGCACTGGCAATTTTCGTTACCTGCCGAATGATCCATAGAGCACGTGGGAAGCTCACCGATCTTTTCTCCGCCTGTAAGAGTTGTACCCTCAAACGCAATGTGTCCGTTTGAAGCGTAAACGAGGATTCGGTCACCCGCTAAAGGAATGTTCGTCATCGTAGGAGTTGCGGAGGCAAGATCCTTACCTATGTTAATACCGTAATAGGTCTTTGATAGAGTTCCCTTGAAATAAAGTGTGGTCGTTCCGTCGCCGTTGTCGTGGTAGCCCGCAAGACGTGAGCTTGATCCGCGCTGGTTTGATCCGTCGTCACACATTGATTCAAATAGGCAGGATGTAGCGTTAACACCTATGTTACCGCCGCTGATATGCGTTGCGTCGACAGAGCCTACGCGGGGAAGTCCGCCGCGGTATCTGTTCTGCTCGTCAATATAGATCTCAAGATCCGCGCCGTATGTTTCCTCAAGAGTTCTGTACCATTCGTATGTCTCCTGGTCGATCTCGTATTCGGAGTGTACGGTGTTGTGATGTCTTTCGAGAGAGATATTTTCGTTGTTTGCGCCTCCCGATACAAGAGCGAGCGCCGCCGCGTATCCGTAAAGCACGCAGTCCTTCATTTTAATATTCTTACCTGCAAGATAGATCGAGCGGGAGTTGTCTCCTGCAAGACGGCAGGTAAATATGCCGCCAATGTCTATCTGAGCAAATTGCTTAACGTTTCCGGTGTATTCGAATATCATCGTTCCGTCATCGCATTTCTCAATAAACTTTAATCCCGCGCCGCTCTGCCAGGGGCTGAGCGAATCCTCGAAGAATACGTCACAGCCGGTGGCAAATACTTCCTTGTTGCTTGCGCCAAAGTCGTTTATGTATCCCGCGTTTGTAACAACGCGAAGTCTCTGATTGGGAAGCTTTTCAAGAACGTAGACCTGACCCGAAGACTGATGAGTATAGCCGAGAGTAAGACCCTTTACCGATATATTGCTTCCGGAGCTGATCTCAAAAATGCTGAGGAGGGAATCCTTTTCCTGATATACACCGTATGCGTAGACCGTGGTATTGGAGTGTGTGGAATCAAGAGTCAAGGTGTTGCTTACCGTGTATGCTCCGGGAGGAACGATAACGACAGAGCTCTTTCTCGCCATTCTGCGAACGTAGTTATTAAACGTGTAGCTCTTTGTCATAGAAACGTCTCTGACCTTAGAGTGACGCTCCATACCAATAAAGAGATCCTTGTTTGTGTGAGGGAGAAGCTCCTCGTTTGCGCCGTATTCCTCGCGTGCATTTACATCGTGTAGGTTGTCGCCGTTGTATTCGGTATTGTTGTAATCTACCGTCTTGTCTGCCACACCGTTTTCAGCAAACGAGTTGCCGTCGCAGATGAGGTATTCGTTATTGAAAAGCTCAATAACGCCGCCAAGCTTGTTATCAATAACGTAGAGATTGGTGTTGTTTCTTGCCAGAATGCGAACAGCGCTGTTAAGAACCACCGCGCAGTTGAATCCCTCTGTTACAGTGATAGAGAACTGAACGTCCTTGATTACGTTAAGAGCGATAAGACCGTTATAGGATCCCGCTCCGAAATCAATTCCGATTCCGTCGTGCTTTACCTCAATGGTATTTCCTCTGACAGTGCCGTACTTACCGTTTGAGGAAACTCCAAGCTCCTCTGCAATGATGTGCGAGTCCTGAATAGCAAGATCGTCACCGGTCGAGACAAGACCCTTCTTAGCCTCGTAATAGTTGCGGTAAACAAGCAGGTTGTCAGCCGCAGAGCTAACAGCTATGTCGGTCGCATATACCTTGCAGTTTTTAAGAGAAACGTCAGAGCTGTTTTCATCGATCATGATGCCGACGGAATTGCCCTTGATGTCAAGCTTGAAGAAGGTCACAGCCTTAGATCCTTCAACGGTGACGTCACCCTTGATGATGATCTCCTTGACAACAACGTCATGAACGTCCTTTATTACTATACCGCCCTCAGCGATTATAGCCGCGAGGTTTCCGTAGTATTTATGATCCGATTCAAGCACAAGAGGCTCTGTAACGCGGTAGACCTCTCCGGCAGAGAGTGCGTCCTTGTTACTGAGAAGCGCAAGCATCTCGGCAGCGGTTTTAGTTACCGCCTTTGATTCGTCAATGGTGTTTTCGGTAAGTGCAAAGACCTCCTCATCCCACTGAGTACCTGCATCCTTAACGGTGTCGCCGTTTCCGAATTCACCTTCGATCACAGGGGGCTCGGTTTCGCTTTCGCTTCCGCCCTCGGATCCGGACTCGGTTTCCGTGGATGTTCCTGTCTGAGCCTGAGTTCCCGTTTCAGCTGTATTTCCGGCCTGCTTCTGACATGAAGCCAGGGCGGATACGGACGAAATGAGCAATACAAGCGCAAGAATTATTGAGAGTAATCTTTTATTCATAAAATCCCTCCGTTTAATGCTTCAGAAAGAGATTTGCTCGGTTGCGAATCCCTATAAAGTATATTCAAAGCATTATAACATACTTTATATACCCCGTCAATAAGTATAATTTTAATTTTTCGTAAATTTTGCCAATTTAGCAAAAAAAACATCAAGAAAATAACCGATTTTTGACAAATAAGCAACTTGGTTTCAAATAAGCCTCAAAAAAACATCCCCGAACACCGTTCGGGGATGTAGCTGTTATTATTCCTTCGGTTTATCAACGGGGAAGATACCCTCAACGTCACTTCCGGAAAGTCCCTTGTAGTTATTTGCAACAATAACCTTGGTTACGTCTCCGTTTGCAAAGCTCGAATATTTGTTACCCGAGATAGTGATGTTAAGACATCCGTTAATGAGAATTGCCTTAGCAGGCTTTTCGCTTGTCTCGCCTTCCTTTTCAACGAATACGTTGTTCTCAATAATTACGTTCTGCGCCGCACTTACTGAGAGGTAGTAGTTGTTGTTTGTACCGTTGAACTTGTTGCCGCGTATGGTGATATTACGGCAGGGAAGAGTGGATGCGGAAACCGTCACGTTAGCGGAAAGCTCTCCAAGTCCCTGAACAGAGACAGAAGCTCTCTTTGTGTCGTTCTGGGTGTTGAAGTAGTATCCCGTGTTTTCGTAGAGACATCCCTCAATGGTTATGTCCTGAGCCACAGTACTCTCACCCCAGGTCGTTTCTACGGAGAGAAGCGTTCCCGCAGCGGCAAGATTACGGAATGTACAGTTCTTGATGGTAGCGTTTACTGTCTTACAAACAACTCCGCGAGCTCTTGCGTTCTGAATAAGCACGTTGTCGAACGTGAAATATCCGGAGTTTACAGAAAGGTTATCAACAAGGATCTTGTCCTTCATGCTGTACTCGTTAGACGCAAGGTTGTATTTGTCAACCGCATCCCAGTTTACGTTGTCCGAGGGAATCTTGAACTCGTAAATTGTCGTGTTATAAGTAAATATTTTACCGTTGTAGTTTACGTCAAACGAGAGAACACCGGTTTGCTTGTTAAAGGATGGAGTTGCAAGTCTGTTTACGATTACCGTAACACCGTCCGTGTCGCATATCTGGTCCTTATCTTCATCGGGAATCTGCTTTTGACATACGTCACAAATCATATTTCTGCCCGAGTCAAAGTGAACCTCCACGCCGCACTTATCACACTTGCCGTCTCTTACGATGTCAAGGTGCGAGACAATGCCGCAGACAGTGCAAATTCCGTTGTTTTCGGTGCAAGATGTGTGTAATGCGTGTATCGCATCAACACTTGTCGCGGGAGTGGCGGCTGTAAGCGTGAATTCATCAAAGATAATGTCTCCGCCCGAGCCGTAGGCATATATTCTGTCGCCTACTCTGGGTGTAAATGTGGTGGATGCGGAAGCAGATCCTCTGTTGAGGTGATATGAGAAGTAAACCTCAGAGATCGAGCCCTTGATATATACGGTTGCGGTTCCATCACCGTTATCGACTATTCCCGCGAGTCTTGAGCTGGAGGATCTCTGGTTGGAACCGTCGTCGCTCATTCCCTCAAATATGCAGGATGTAGCGTCTGCGCCGCGAACTGCCTGAGAAATGTGAGTAGCGTCAACCGAGCCCTCGCGCGCCGCGCCGCCGCGGTATCTGCCGTATTCGTCAATGTAAACCTCAAGGTCAACGCCAAAGGTCTGTTCAAACTGAACGTACTTGTTGTATGTTTCCTCGTCTATAACGTATCCTGCGTGCGTTGTGTTGTGGTAACGGTGAAGAACAAGTCCGTCTGTAAGGTGAGCGGTGGACATTGAGAGAGCCGCCGCATATCCGTACATTACGCAATCCTCCATTGTGGTGTTGATTGCGGTGTATACGGCAATAGAGGAGGAGTTGTCTCCTGCAAGTCGGCAGCACCAAACGTCACCGGGATCGGTTTTTGCGTATACCTTTCCTGCATCTGCTCCCGTGATCTGATAGATCATCGTTCCGTCGTCGCATTTTTCAATAAACTCGTAGTTACCCGAAATATCGATCCACGGTACAAGGGAGTCAGCCTTGAACATATTGTTCCAAGAGCCGCTGAAAACAGTCTTGTTGCTCTTTCCGAAGTCGTTGAGGTATCCCGCATTGCTGACAACGCGGATCTTGTTATCCGCAAGCTTTTCAAGAACGTATACCTGACCCGAGGACTGATGAGTATATCCCATCGTCAAGCCCTTGACGGTGTAGTTCTGAGACTGATTGAACTGGATAACGCCGCCGAGAGCGGTCTTTTCCTGATATACGCCGTAAGCGTAAAGGGTAGTATTGGAGTGAACCTTACCAAGCAAGAGGTTCGAGGATGTGCTGTAAACACCGGGAGCTATAATGATTATAGACTCGGTCATCGAAAGAGCTCTTATGTAGTTGTTAAATGTGTAGCTCTTCGCCTGAGAAATATCTCTTACAACTTCGCGTCTCTCCATATCAAGGAAGAGATCCTTGTTGGTGTGGGGAAGAAGCTCCTCATTCGCACCGTGCTCAACTCTTGCGGTTATATCGTGAAGGTTGTTTCCGTTGTAGTTTGTGTTATTTGTATTGTAGATGTGGAGCTTGTCATCCTGGGGGAAGGTGTTGCTGTTGCAGAGCAGATAATTGTTATTCTGAAGCTCAACAGCGCCGCCGAGCTTGTTTTCAACAACGTAAAGGTTGGTATTCTCCTCGCCGATAATTCTTATCGCACTGTTGAGAAGAACAACACAGTTGTAGCCCTTAGTAACGCGAACCGATTTCTGAACGTCGTTTATATCGTTCAGGGCAACGAGCGCGTTGTACGAGCCCTCAACAAGGTCAAAGCCAACGCCGTCCTTTGCAACGTTCACGTCACAGCTTCTTGCGGTGAAATACGCACCGGAGCTTACGATTCCGGCATTTGTAGCGGAAATAACAGAGGTTATAATAGCAAAGTCGCTTCCGGTAGTGATAATTCCGGTTTCAGCGGAAAAATAGTTCTGAGAGCAAGCAACAACAGATGCCTTGCAATCAAAGGCAACCTCGTCGGATTCGATTCTGCATGTCTTTACCGCAATGTCGCTTGATTTGTCATCAACGTACAAGCCGGTGCCGGTCGAAAGAAGACCCAGCTTGAAGAAGGTGATGCCGGTAGAATTTTCAACCGTAACGTTACCCTTTACAACGAGCTCCTTGATAACTATTTCCTCGGCATCCTTGATAACTATACCGCCCTCTGCAATAACAGTGGCGAAGTTTCCGTAATATTTCGTATTCTTGTCAAGCACTATGGGCTCGGATACCTTGAACACCTCGTTACCCGTCAGCGCCTTCTTATCGATAAGGAGAGCCTTGAGCTCATCTGCGGAAATTTCCACAGCCTTTGATTCATCAATTTTGATAGGCTGAAGCGAAAAAACGTTATCCTTGAGCTGAGCGCCCGCCTCGTTGATCTCCTCGCCATTTTCATATTGCTCGTTGTCAAGATCGGGAGTAGGATCTGTTTCCGCCTCGGTCTCGGTTTCCGTCTCGCCGGCCGCGGGTGCGGTGGTGGATTCGGCTCCTTCGGTTCCTGATTGCTGGCAGGAAGCGAGCAGAGCGGCAGAGCTTAGTGAAAGTGTCAATGCAAGTATTATGGAGATAAGCTTTTGTTTCATAGTTTAGACCTCCGTTATATTGGATGAAATAAATACAAGTATTCAATATATTTTATCATGATTTGTGCTAATTGTCAATGACAAATCGATAAAATAAACAATAATAGTAATTTACAAAAAAAGGAGAAATTCCTCTGAAAATAAAGCCTGCCTACGCGATGATCGCATAGGCAGGCTTATGATTTTTAAATGATTTTAATTGGGGTCCTTGTTCGTCGGGAAGATTCCTTCAACGTCCTCGCCCATAAGATTCTTGTAGTTGTTTGCAACTATTGATTTCTCGGCAGAGCCTCCCGCCATAGAGGGGAAGGTGTTACCCATAATCGTCAGGTTCATAGCACCGTTTATGAGGATCGCTCTGCTGTATTTTTCCGCGGTATCCTTAGAGCTGGACTCAAAAACGTTATCCTTTATAAGAATGTCCTGAGCGGCAGATATTGATATAGCGTAGTTGTTGTTTACGTTGATGAACTTGTTACCGATAATATTTATCTGCTTGCAGGGGAGAGATTCTTCGCTTACCTCTATCGGATTTGACGAGTTTGCTCCAAGACCCTGAATAACGATACACGAATATGTCGGATTGTTCTGAACTCCGTGGTTGCGTCCTGTATCATCGAAAATACAAGCGCTTATCGTAACGTTTCTCGGAACCGTACTCTCGCCCCATGTCGTCTCAACCGACATAAGAACACCTGCGGATGAAAAGCTGCGGAAGGTGCAGTTCTTAATCGTTACGTCGTGAGTCTTGCAAAGTATTCCGCGCGCCACCTTGTTCTGAATAAGAACGTTGTCAAATGTAAATCCAACACTGTTTGCGCTAAGGTTGTCAAAGAGCACCTTGTTATCCATACGGTAGTCGTTGTCGGTAAGATCCATTTCGTCAATTACCGCCAAAGCCTTTTCATTGATCGAGTCGGTTTCCACCAACACCGCGTAAATATGTGTCTTGTAGGTGATGGTATACCACTTTTCCATAGGATATCCCGCAGTCATTTCAAGGTCACCGTTATTGAACTTAGAAATGTAGAACTGATCGTATATGATCGGGATTCCGTCCTCATCGTTAAGTCCGTCTCCGTTCGAGTCTGCAAGAGTGTGATCTGAGTAGTATTCGCATCCCGAATAGTCGCATTTACCGTTTGCTCCGGATTTGTTATTGGGGAGTTTCCAGTCTGTGTGGACCTTTGCGCCGCAAAGGTCACAGGATCCGTCGCATGTTGTATCTATGTGAGTTACCTTGCCACAAATGTCGCATAGACCGTCAACACATTTTGAAGGGGTAGTGAAGAATCCGTTCAGATCTGTTACGTCGCCGTCCTTGATCTCACTGTTCACCAATGTGTCGGTATGAGCGATATGGAAGAGGGGAGATGTGACTCTCTTTCCGTCCGTAAGAGCGACCGTGTCAAAAAGCACGTGGCCGGTTGATGCGTAAGCGTATATTCTTTCGCCCTTTTGGGGAGGTGTGCATGCAGAGGGAGTAGATGTGTCCTTGCGCGCGTTTGTCGCCAGATTCCAATATGTCTCGGACACAGAGCCTTTGACATATATCGTCGTTGTTCCGTCGCCGTTGTGGTGGTATCCTGCCAATCTGGCGCTTGAGCTTCTTTGGTTGGAGCCGTCGTCGCACATATTTTCGAAAATACAGGATGTCGCATCCAAGCCCTCTGTCGTACCCTGAATGTGGGTTGCGTCAACAGAGCCTACTCTTGGGATACCGCCGCGGTATCTGCCCTCGGAGTCGATGGAAATTTCAAGATCAACTCCGTATGTCTGTTCAAGCTGGAGATACTTATTGTATGTAGCCTCGTCAATGACGTAGGGGCTGTGAACGGTGTTGTGAACTCGCTCAAGAGAGAGTCCGGTAGCTCTGTTGTTACCGACGATTGCAAGAGCTGACGAATATCCGTAAACTACGCAGTCCTTAAGGTTTACGCCGTGACAAGCGGTGAGGTAAACGGTACTTGAGTTGTCACCCGAGAGGCGGCATGAGAATATATCGCCCTTGCCGATGCTTCCGTACATTTTAGCGGAATCGCTGCTTGTAAGCTGAATGACCATAGTTCCGTCATCGTTTTGCTTAACTATGCTGTAGCTTCCGCCTATATTGTTCCATGGCATCAGCTCTCCTGCCTTGTACATATAGGATGTCGATCCCGCAAAGGTTTCAAGATCGGTCTTTCCGTATCCGTCAACGTAGCCGGCGTTGGTTACAACAAGAAGCTGGTTGCCGCCGAGCTTGTCGAGCACGTGGATCTGACCTGCGGATTGGAAGCTGTAGCCGAGAGTGAGACCTCTGACGTAGGAATTTTTGAGTCCCACAAAATAAAGGATCTGAGTTTTGGTGGTCTTTTCAATGTATGCGCCAAAGCCGTAGATCGTCGTGTTGGAGTGTGCGGCCTCAAGTCTTATGTAGTTATCGGTGGTGTACGCTCCGGGAGGGAGAATAACAACGGAATTTTCCTTAGCCATAGCACGGAGGTAGTTGTTTACACCGTAGCTCTTGGTCTGAGAAATATCGGTAACTATATCCTTTCTCTCCATGTCAATGAAGAGATCCTTGTTGGTGTGGGGAAGAAGATCCTCGTCCGCACCGTACTCAAGACGCGCGTTTACGTCGTGGAGGTTGCTTCCGTTGAGATTGGTGTTGTTAATGTCTACGGGAGTGTG
>JAZUBI010000129.1:0-31075 GCA_045638385.1 Eubacteriales bacterium | reverse complement strand
GGAAGGACACTCGATCTCAAAGAATTCATTCTCATCGAAGTCGCAATCCTCGTCGCAGCAGCAGCAATCACCGTCGCAATCGCAACCGTCATCGCAATCCTCGCAAAGAACCTGCTCGACCTCTCCGAGATCCTCGTCTATCTCCTCGATATACTCGCGAAGCTCGTCGATCTCATCCTCAAGGTCTTCAATGGCAACTGCCATTTCGGAGATAAGCTCCGTGAGGGCGGCTATGACCTTTCCCTCCTTGGAATCCTTATCTATCTCAATTCCGTCACAGTATCCGCTGATGTAAGCGGCTCTTTCGGTAAGCGTCATTTCCATAGCGCACCTCCGAAAATTACGCGCGGGAGAGATACTCGCCCGTTCTGGTGTCTATCTTAAGAACGTCGCCCTCGTTGATGAAGAGCGGAACCTTGATAACGGCTCCCGTCTCAAGAGTTGCGGGCTTAAGGGTGTTGGTTGCGGTGTTACCTGCAAAGCCGGGATCGGTCTCGGTAACCTCAAGCTCAACAAAGATGGGGGGCTCTACGCCAAATACGTTGCCCTTGTAGGAAATGATCTTGCACATCATCTCTTCCTTAACGAACTTGAAAGCATCTCCAAGCTTGTCAGAGTTGAGAGGGAGCATATCGAATGTCTCCATATCCATGAAGTAGTAAAGATCGCCATCGTTGTAGGAATACTGCATGTCCTTTCTCTCGATGTACGCGTTCTCGTACTTATCTGTGGGGCTGAATGTCTTTTCTACAACAGCTCCGGAAATTACGTTCTTAAGCTTCGTACGAACGAAAGCTGCACCCTTACCGGGCTTTACGTGCTGGAACTCGATAACCTGATATACGTTACCTTCCATTTCGAATGTAATACCGTTCTTAAAATCGCCGGCTACTACCATGATTGAATACCTCCAAAAATATAAGTCCTTTTGTTTTGCGCAGCTTTAACTGCGGCGTTGCACAATTTTACAGTTAATTATATAACATTATCTCTCTTTTTTCAAGAGGGGCGCAAGAGAAAATTGTAAATTTTCTGTTACACTCGCGAAAAATACCGCATTTTATATGCTTGCGGCAAGAATTTCGTCTCCTGCGAGGGTTTTTACGGTGATCCTTTTGTTTTCGTATACCGCGTAGGATTTCGGGTTGCCATTCTTCGGAAGGCTGACAGATCCGGGATTTACGCAAAGGACAGAGTTGCGTTTTTCTGCCATAAGCACATGTGTGTGACCCGAAAGGAAGAGCGCTCCTTGGGGAATCGGGGGAAGATTGTCGGGGGAATAAATATGTCCGTGAGACATATATATTTCAACGTTGCTATCCGCATCGAAAACACAGGATGTGGTTGACATAACGGGGAAGCTCAGTACCATCTGGTCTACCTCTGCCTCGCAGTTTCCACGCACGCATATAAGTTTGTCCGCGACGGCGTTTAGCATTTCGATCACCTTTTTGGGAGCATATCCCTCGGGGAGATCGTTGCGCGGTCCGTGATAGAGGATGTCTCCGAGAATGAGTATCTTGTCGGCGTTCTCGCGCTTGAACGCATTGAGCATTGCGCGACAGCATTCTGCGTCGCCGTGGATGTCGGATGCTATGAGAAGTTTCATGTGGGTGTCCTTTCTTATCGTGTTTGTCCGTTACCGTTTACAAGATATTTTTGAGTTGTAAGAGCGTAAAGTCCCATAGGGCCTCTCGCGTGGAGCTTTTGGGTCGATATTCCTATCTCTGCTCCGAATCCAAACTCTCCTCCGTCGGTGAAGCGAGTTGAGGCGTTGACATATACCGCGGACGCATCAACGTATTTTTGGAAATACGCCGCATTTGAGAGATTATTCGTTATTATCGATTCACTGTGTCCGGTATTGTATTTATTGATGTGGTCAACGGCTTCTTTGACAGAATCCACAACACGAACAGCGAGGATATAGTCGTCGTATTCGGTCTCGTAATCGCTCTCGTCAGCCTTACCTGCCGAGGGGAGGATTGCCACTGTCTTATCACAACCGCGGATTTCAAGAGAATATTTTTTTCTGACCTCGCTCTCGAATTTTGGCAAAAATTCGGCAGCCGTAGAGGAATGAACAAGCAGAGTCTCGATTGCGTTACAGACGGCGGGACGGGAGCATTTTGCGTTGATAGCCACATTGACCGCCATATCGATATCCGCATCGGCATCCACGAAAAGGTGACAGTTTCCGGCACCGGTTTCGATAACCGGAACCTTGGATTTTCCGACTACTGCGGAGATAAGTCTCTTGCTTCCGCGAGGGATCAGTACGTCAACGAGACCTCGCGCCGACATGAGCGCATCCGCGCCGTCGTGACCGAGTGTGGCATCAATAAATCCGAGAGCATCGGGAGAAATTCCGTTTTGCTCAATGCAATCACGCATGATCTTTATAAGAGTGCGGTTAGTTTCTGCTGCCTCCTTGCCTCCGCGGAGCACGGTAGCATTGCCTGTTTTTATACAGAGCGCCGCCGCATCGACGGTTACGTTAGGTCTCGCCTCATAAATGATCGCCACAACTCCGAGAGGGGCGCGTGTGCAGTTGATCTCAAGTCCGTTTGGGGTGGTCCACTTTTCGCCCGATCCTATGGGATCCTTAAGAGCTATGAGCGCGCGCAGAGACTCCGCGATCACGTTGATTCGCGATTCGTTGAGCATGAGCCTATCAAGCATATGCTCCGGAACTCCGTTTTCCTTGGCGTGGGAAAGATCCTCCTTGTTTGCTTCAATGATCGCGTTGCAATTTGCTTCAAGCGCGGCGGATATGTCGGCGAGTATATTGTTTTTTACCTCTGTGCTTTGAGCGGCGAGGTCGCGCGAGGCAAGCTTTGCCTTTTCGCATATTTCAAAAACCTGTTCTTTTACGTCCATGCTTGGTATTCCTATTCTTTGATCAGTATCTTTTCGATTTCGAGTATATACATTTGGTGGAAATCGTCTGTGGGGTAGTGCTTGATGTGTTCTGTATCTACAAAATTATCCTTTTTGAGAAAATCAGCGTATGCTTTTTTGCAGATAAACACAAGTCTTGATTGCTCGATAAATTTCACTCCGTCAATCTCTGATGACGTAAGAGCGCACGTCTTGAGCTTATCGGCATCTCTGCCGGAGTTTCTTCCGCAGAATGTGAGAGAAGTACGATATTCCTCGGGGAGCACGCAGAGCGAGAGACGGTCGGTCTCTTCGCAAAGATCAAAGGTATATCTTTGCGGTCTGACGTAAACCGTGGCAACGGGCTTATTCCAAAGGACTCCGATACCTCCCCAGCTTGCGGTCATTGCGTTGATGCCGCTTTCCTTGGTGCTGTCGGGCGCGGAAATCAGTATCCAATCCTTGCCTATGATCCGAAATGCCGATTCATTAAGCTCTTCCGGTGCGATTTCTCTGAATTTTGCCATAATGTACTCCTTTTCGCGTTATGCGCTTCAATTAACTAAATTATATCACAGTTTCTTGCGGATTTCAACTGCTATACGGTGATATTTTATGCAATGAAGAGTTTTTTTGATAAAAAACCCCGACGATAGCCATCGTCGGTGTTTAATAAAAGGGTTTTTATTATTCGTCCTTGTATTCGATAGTGCATTCCTCGAGAAGGAAATCATCGACCTTCTGCATAAGAACGTTCTGTCTGATCGTCTTTTCGGTCATGAGAGAGATAACCTCCTCTGCGGTGTATGTCTTTTGCTCGGTGGAATACTGCTTTGCAATATTCTCTGCTTCCTTGAGCACGTCGTCGTTGGTAACAGTAATGCCCTCGTATTCGGCAATAGCGTAGTATACAAGGATATTTTCAACAACCTCGGTTGCCATTGTTCTGAGTGCGCTACTCCAGTCTGATCCGGCGGAGAGTCCGAGCATCTGTAGAGCCATATCTTCAAATGTCACCTGCATTCCGTATGCGGTGTACATATCAACGTACTGCTGAATCTGGGACACGTAGGTGTT
This sequence comes from Eubacteriales bacterium, assembly GCA_045638385.1. Lineage (GTDB taxonomy): Bacteria > Bacillota > Clostridia > Oscillospirales > CAG-272 > SVTX01. The sequence goes on along the minus strand of JAZUBI010000129.1, from coordinate 27,118 downwards.
ATACCAATAGGTGATGGACTCCTGGGGATACTTGTGGAATGTGGAGTTTTCCAAAAGGGAGCTTACGATAAGACCGATTGCCTCGCTGTGAGCCTCAGACGATGCGGAGGTTTGAAGCTCGTCCTTTATATATGCCTTGAACTCGGCAACATTTCCGTCGTACTTGATGGTGTTCTTGACGTAATCGTCTGTGAGCTCGGGAATGGTATATTGAACAACATACTCGATCCAAACCTTGAATACTACTGCCTTGCCTGCGAGATCTGCGCTATTGTAGTTTTCGGGGAAGGTGACGTGGAGATCGTAGGGGGCATCCTTACTTGTGGTGTTGGGAATTATACCGATAAGTCCTTCCTCAAATCCGGGGATAAACGATCCCGAACCGATAGAGAGCTCATAAGGCTTTGAGTCGGTGGCGTTCGATCCGCCGCTGAATGCAACTCCGTCAAGATAACCGGTATAATAGATAAATGCGGAGTCTCCGAGCTTTATGGGCTGGTCTGTGACCTTGGTATCGCCGTTTGTCTTGGTCTTATCATCAAAACGCTGTCCGTCGATGTATTCATCAACAGCCTTATCGGTTATGATATACTGTGTGCTGAGCGTAACGCGAGAGTCAAGATAGTCTTCTCTTGAAACGGTTACGTAGTCTGATATGTTTATGCTTGAATAGTCAAAATCGGTGCCTGTGGCGGTTGTGCCGGATTCGGTGCTTGCTTCCGTGCCACTTTCAGAAGCTTGTTCGTTGCCTTTTTTCGTATTGCAAGCAACGAGCGCAGAAATCGAGAGCACCAACGCAAGCAAAATCAAAAGCATTCTTTTTAATGTTTTTGTCATTTCTTTTTATTCCTTTCAATTATTACAGTTAATATGATATAACTTTTTATGCCGTAAATCAAGTACATTTTGAAAACTTTTTCTCTTTCTTGCGCAATTTCTTGACATAGGCGGTGCAAAATGCTATAATTGTGCAAGAAATACTTTGGGGAGGCGCGTATGATCGAAAAATTGCGTGTAATTGAATACGATACCATAGGATCGACCAATACAGAGGCGAAGCAATACGCCATGCAAACGGATTTGCGCGATCCCGTTCTTTTTATTGCAAAAGAGCAAAGCGCAGGACGCGGAAGACTTGGCAGAAGCTTTTTGAGCAGGCGCGGAGAGGGAATCTTTATGTCGTTGCTGTATTTCACCGACAGCGCCGCTTGCGATGCGATCGGCATCACGACCGCGGCTGCGGTTATCGTTGCGCAGGAGATCGAGGAGGCAACGGGAAATCCCACGCGTATAAAATGGGTAAACGATATATACAATTCTTGCGGAAAGGTTGCCGGAATACTGACAGAGGCAGTTTCCTTAGGAGACGCAACTGCGATAGTTGTCGGAATCGGAATAAATGTTGGAGACGTGGATTTTCCCGATGAGCTTAAGGGGATCGCGGCAAGCATCGGAGAGATAACTCCAAAGGCAAGAGATAATATTATTTACTCTGTCGCGAAGAGACTTTTGTGTTATTCAAAAAATCATGATTCTGCCGTATTTATGGATGAATACCGAAGCCGCGATATGCTCAAGGGAGAATACGTTGAGCTTTTCCGAGCAGGCGAGAGCATTGGATTTGGATATGTGATAGGTATAGATGACAGCGGAGGGCTTGAGGTGCTTTTGGACGGCGAAGAAAAAATCACTGTCATTCGCACCGGAGAGGTAAGCGCGCGCAGTCAAAAAAGATAATAAGCAAAAAGCTCGCACGAGGAGATATCTCCGTGTGAGCTTTTTTATAGGAAGTCCGCTATATTTACTACCGTTTTTTCTGTTTTAAGCGCGTACGCCATTGTGTACGCAGAGCCGCCTCCGCTGTGCTCGCAGTACGCTACGCAAATGCTTGAGGAATCGACAAGCCTGCGGTTACGCGTGTGCATGCAGGACGACGTGTAGCTCTCGCTTACGTATTCGACAGAGTCTGCCTCTGCGAGTATCGCATCGTAAACCTCGCGGTCGATTTTCCCCCAAAGCTTGGTTTGATTTTTGCAGGGGAGTATGAGATTGAGCTTGATCTGCGGAAATTCGCGTCTGAGCTTAAGCACCGAAATAGCGGCGATCGTATCAAAGCCAAGTGCGCCGCCCGCATAGAATTGCTCGGCCCCGTGATTTATCAATGCGCGCAGTATTTGTTCAAGCAATAAGGGAATAAGCTGCGCGTGCTCCACATCGATGCTTCGATGTCCCGTAAAGCACACTCGATCGGGCTTGCGATTTATCTGATTGTCCGACATATTATCCTCCTCTCGTTGATCTTGAGTATATTATAGCACATATGTTCGAATTTGTAAATAGGTTTTTGAAAAAATTATTGAGAAATACGGTTTAATAGGAAAAGGGAGGAATCTTTTAGTTCCTCCCTGTATTTTTACTGCTTAAGTGTCATCTCTCCGTAGGATGGAAGAGGCCATTTTGATTCGGGTATTACAGACTCTGCGCGGTCTACCGTTTCGCGCAACGAGTTCATAAGCGGAATGACCTTGTCCTTATAAGAGAACGCTTCGTCCTTATAATCGCCGAGTGCTGATGCTTTTTTAGCCGCATCAAAGAGCTTTTCGGCTGTAACAAAGGCATCCTCTGCGAGTCTCGAGAGATCGGAGATCATTCTGCGCTCAAGTGTGATGGGAGCGGCCGTTCCGAGAACGCTCTGCTTATCGTAAGCGGTTTTGGAAAGCTCTCCGATATAGGACTCGATTGCGGGAATTATCTTTTTGTTTGTAATATCCACCATGGTCTTTGCCTCTATGTCGATCACGTTCGAATAATTTTCAAACATTATCTCTTCGCGCGCACGAAGCTCTATCTCGCTCATAACGCCAAAGGACGTAAAGAGATCGATGTTCTTTTGCTCTGTCAGATGCGAGAAGGCATCAACCGATGTTTTAAGATTGAGCAATCCGCGGCGCTCTGCCTCAACAGGCCACTTAGAGGAATACCCGTTACCGTTGAAGATGATGCGCTTGTGAGCCTTGAAGGTCTCCTTTATGAGCTTTTTGGCATCTGCTTCAAAGCTTGATGAGGTTGAAAGCAGATCCGCGAAATCGCGCAGAGACTTTGCAACCGCTGTGTTTATCATAATGTTTGAGAGCGCAATGTTCTGAGACGAGCCCACCATTCTGAATTCGAACTTGTTACCCGTAAAAGCAAACGGGGAGGTTCTGTTTCTGTCGGTGGAGTCGTAACGGAATGTAGGGACGCTCGGAACACCGAGGTCCATGGTGCGGCGCGCCTTGTCGGTATAGTCGGTCTCTCCGACTATTGCCTCAACCAATTCTTCAAGCTCGTCACCGAGGAATACCGACACGATAGCGGGAGGTGCCTCATCTGCGCCGAGACGGTGATCGTTTGCCGCCGTTGCGACCGAGATGCGGAGCAGATCCTGATAATCGTCAACCGCCTTAAGTATTGCGGCGAGGAAAAGCAAAAACTGTGTATTTGATGCGGGGTTTTTGCCCGCGCTGAGAAGATTTTTACCGGTATCGGTGCCAATCGACCAGTTATTGTGCTTACCGGATCCATTAAGGCTTGCATAGGGCTTTTCGTGAAGAAGCGCCACGAGACCGTGTCTCTCCGCGACCTTTTTGATCATCTCCATTACGATAAGATTTTGGTCGACCGCTACGTTTGTGGTGGTGTATATGGGAGCAAGCTCGTGCTGTGACGGAGCAACCTCGTTATGCTTGGTTTTGGAGGTTATGCCAAGCTTCCAAAGCTCCTCGTCAAGCTCGTGCATAAAGTTTGATATCTTGGTTTTAAGAGGACCGTAATAGTGATCCTCGAGCTGCTGCGATTTAGGCGCGGGAGCACCGAAGAGTGTTCTGCCGGTATAAAGCAGGTCATCTCTTTTATCGTAGTATTCTTTGTTTATAAGGAAGTACTCCTGCTCAGCACCCACGGATGTGGAAACACGCGTTGCGGTGTTGTCGCCAAAGAGAGCGAGTATGCGGAGCGCCTGATCGCTGACCGCATCCATTGAGCGGAGAAGGGGGGTTTTTGTATCGAGCGCATCGCCTGTGTAAGAGCAGAACACGGTGGGGATATACAGAGTCTTGTCCTTTATAAATGCGTATGACGAGGGATCCCATGCGGTATATCCGCGCGCGTTGCAGGTCTCGCGCAAGCCACCTGAGGGGAATGACGAGGCATCGCTCTCACCCTTTATAAGCTCCTTGCCCGAAAACTCCATAACGACCTTATCTCCGCCGATGGGGGAGATAAAGGAGTCGTGCTTTTCGGCGGTTTCGCTTGTAAGAGGCTGGAACCAATGGGTGTAGTGTGTTGCGCCCTTTTCAACCGCCCAGTCCTTCATTGCGTTAGCAACTACGTTAGCGATAGAAACGTCGATAGTCTTTCCGGTCTGTATCGTATAGGTAAGGGACTTGTAAACGTCCTTTGGCAGTCTTTGGCGCATTACTGCGTCATTGAAGACCATACAGCCGAATATTTCAGGTATATTTGACATATCTGATACCGCCTTTCCTTGATAAAAAAACAATTTCCATTATACTGTGTATTATAACGCGAAATGATTTTTTTGTCAAGTTTTTTTATGCCTGCTTACAGATTTTTGGCGTTCGTACCGAGAGTTGAGATAAAAACGAATAATTATTCTATCATAATGACCGATACGGATATGTCATCGCGCTCTTTTTCCTTTGGAAAATTCTTGATCGCCAGTGAAAGGAGCGTATTTTTCAGTATTTCACATTCGGCGGCATCACCCTCTGCGTTTTTTGCCTTTTTGGTCATATATTCACAAAGAAATTCCACAAGCCATGGGCAGTCCTCGCTGTCGGGACAGCATCCGTCGCTCATCATTATTATAAGATCGCCCTTTTGTGTATCAAATTTGCTGATTCTGGTGTCGGCATCCTTGAGTATTCCTATCGGCATTGTGCGCGAATATACCTTGTAAACGGTTCCGCCTCGCGCAATGTATGTGGGCGCGGCTCCGCTTTTGAGAAATGATGCTGTTCCGCTTATAAGGTCAAGCTCACACAGATCAACCGAGGCAGAGCATTCACCGTCGCTGCCCATGTTTTCGTTTCTCAATACGTTGTTCAGCATTCGCACCGTGATGTCGGCTCTGTTGCCCGCGGAGAGCATCTTTTCTATAAACATAGAGGAAACACCCGAAACAAAGGCCGCTTCGCTTCCGCTACCCATTCCGTCGCTGATGAGGGAGTAAAAATAAGAGGCTCCGGTTATAAATGCGTTTGCGGTATCTCCGCAGGGCTCTTCCTTGTCTTCAATATCCGCAAACGGATCAACGTACAGAGACGATTTGTTGAGGGCGGGCTCGGCAGAGTCCTTGGATGCCGAAACGCGGCCGTAAGCATATCTTGCGCGATATAGGGGGCGTGAGCGCATATGCAACACGGCACCGTCTCCCGCGTTTTCAATGGTTGGATCGGTAAGCCGCGCATCAAGTACTTTTTCCGCAAAGGCTCGTATATCCGATAAACGCTTTGCGTTGGCAGAGCTGACACCCTTCATTCCTTTTATGGTAACGTTAAGACATCTTTTTCCGAAAACAACAACTCCGCTTGCTCTGAATCCCTCGTTGTATAATGTATCAAGTATTTTCTCCTGCGCCTCGCGATTACATTCGTATTCCTCCGAATCACACTCAAGCGCATCGCGGAGTATCTCGTTTATATCGTCATAGCTCGATGCTAAAAAACCGAGCTTATCATCCTTCATCATACATTCTGTTGCGCGCGAAAGAGAGGAGTTGAGGTGAGAGAGTATCTTTTTAGATTTAGGACAGCGCTCGGAAAAATCTCTGCCGATATCTTTGAGTTCAACCTCGCCTTTTTTATGGAGAGCGGATGCACAGCATTTGATCGCATCAAGCGTCAATGCGTACTCATCGCCCCAGCATATGTCGCGCTTTGGGCATCCATCGCAATGCTTTTCAAAGGATGCCTCGGAGAGGCGCTTGAGCCCCAGGGCATCGGGACGCCTACGTCTGTCGCTGAGCTTGTAGAAATTTTCAGAGAGAACAGAGAATGCCTCGGAAAGCGCGCCAAGCCTTTCTCTGACTGCCGCGTTTTTGTTTTTTTCTGTCACAGCCTGCGCAAAATATACACCGCCTGCCATAACCGCATTTTTGTCAAAGGGCTCCAATATCATTTTTCTGTATTTGTCTGCGAGCATGTATATGGGTATTGCCAGGAGTGTTGGAGGAAGCACCGCGATAAGTCCTTGCGCACCTCCTATGTAATAGCACCACACAACCACAGCGGCGCACACCGCCGCAAGTCCTGCGTTGCGCTTCAAAATAGAAACCGATGAGAAGAGAATAGCGCAAAGCAAGAAAAGAGGAGCGTGTAATGGGTTGAAGGTGAGGCCGCAGACGATCGAAAACATAGCACCTATCGCAAGGCCATGTGACGAGGCTATATACAGTGTAATGAGCATCGCCAAAAAGGGCGCCATGGGCATTCCGATAATGCTCATTGATTTGGAAGAAAGAATACAGAACACCGAAAGAAGCGCTATGGAGAGAAGAGTATAATTTTTGTTCTCATATCTCTTTTCGCCAAGGTATCCTCCAAGCAGAAATGTGCTTAGCGGACAAACCGATACCAAAATTGCGGTTGCACAGAGCGAGTAGAAGGAAAAATCTGTTCCGATGAGGAGCAATATGCCGCAAAGAAGTCCGCAAATAAGAGCGGAAAGGCATCTTGCGCCGATTCCCTCATCAAAGATGTGAATATGTATTTTTTCGCCGCCGTGAATAGCGTCTGAGCCTTTATTTTCGGATTTGTAGGTGTTCCTTGTGCTCTCACTGTATTTTTGCGGGGCTTTAGGCGTGTATGCGGTGAGTGCGGTTGAGCTTGATTGCCGTGTGGGAGCTTCCTCAAGCATTATCGGAACGTAGAGCGTGAGAATACGAACCAAGGGAACTGCGATGCAAGAAAAAAGATAAGCATTGGGGAGTCCTTTGGTAATGGCGAGCAGGCTGAGTCCCGCTGCTACCGGAAATAGCCTTTTTTTAGAAGAGCAAAGGAGCGCTATACATATAGGAAAAGTATTAAAGAAAAGCTGTGCGCCGCCTGCTATATAGGCGATAGCGGAGGTTAGGAAAAAATCCACCAGCGCAGATAGACGCGCCTTTACCTCGATTTCGTCCTTTTCCTTCAATTTAGCAGTGGCTTTTTTGAAAAAATCGGTCTTATTCGTTTTTTCGGTCTGTTTTTCACTGTTTTTCATTTTTAATGTCCTTCTTTTGAAAATAATGCGTTTAAGGACATTATAATACAACGATGACGCGGAATATGTCACATTATCTGTATGAGAAAATTTTTTTAAAAAAGAAAAGGGGCTCACTCCGAGCCCCTTTAGAGATATATTTTACTTAAAGTTCTTTTTAAGCCACTGAGCAACCTTCTCTGAAAGAGTTGCGTATCCCTCTGCTGAGGGATGTGTGCCGTCAGATGAAATATCTACGCCCCATGAGAAGAGTGTGTTTTCGTCAAGGAATGAGATCTTTCCGGGATAGAGGTCCTTGAGAGTAGCCGCGACCTCTCTGATAGCCGTGTAACGGGGAGATGACGTATCGTACATGTTTTCATTGCTCGATGTGGACAGCGCCTGCATTACGACTATCTGGGTATCCTCGCCGTAAACCTCGAAGAGCTTTGCTACAAATCCAAGGTAAGCATCAATGAATGCCTTTTTTGCGGATCCGGGGCTATCGTTTGTGCCAAGGAATATGAACACGATGTCGGGCGTGTTTCCTGTCTGGAAGTTAAAGTCGTATTTTTCGGTGTAGTAATTTTTTGCTACATCCTCAAATCTCGGGTCGGTTGCCGACCACTTGTTGGGGATTCCGAGCTTGAAGAACGCATCCTCCATCCCAACCGACGTTACGCCGAAGTTCTCTTTAAAGTGCCAAGCCATGGATCCTTCGGTAAGGACACCGTCCTTAAATCCGTTGTTGTATCTCCAATATCCCATGTCCTTGACCAATGAAAGAGCCTCACATGCGATAACAGAGTAATCCCAATCTATAATGTCTGCCGAATTGTGAGAGAAGCTGTTTGTTGCATCGGAAATGGAGTCTCCGACGAACTGCACGTAATATTTTCTGTCGGGAGTGCGGGAGAGGGTTACGGTCTCTTCAGCCTTTACTCCGGCAAAGTACATGCTCTTACCCTTATCGTTATAAAGGACTCTTACAGTGTGTGTTCCGCCGCCGTTGGCAAAAACGGTGTAATCACCTGTAACATTGCTTACGGTTTTATATTCGCCGTCATCTATTCTGTAAAGGAAGGTGGTTGCGCTTGAGAACATGAGAGTTATTGCGTTTCCGGTGAAGTCGACCTCAACGTATGCCGCATCCCAGTAGGATACCATAGTGTTGGGGTTGCTTTCGTCGGTTGCCTGCCAGGTTCCGCAATACTTGAAAAGCTCGGTGTTTGTTGCGACCTCTGTTTTCATAGACATGGGGAAGCTTCTGGAGTATCCCTCGGTGATGTCAAGTCCGAATTTGAGATTGTCTATAAGGTTTGAAATCGCATAAGCCAATGTTACCTTGTTCTGCGCGGTAACTGTGAGCACGGAATTTGAATATGACAAGGTATATCCGCCTGCGATGTTATTTCCACTCTCGGTGGCTACAAGACGGATAAGTCCGCCCTCCGCATTCTGCGCGTAAGCTACCTCAAAGCCCGTGATGAACGTGAGGTCTTCGGCAAGGCCGCTTGCCACGTCTGCAAGGTCGCTGCTTGCGGTTACTGTAAAGCTGTCAAGAGCTTTGCCGTCTATCTTGATGTCGGGAAGATCGGCGATAAATGTATAATTGAGATTTTTGGGCACGGCTATATAGCCTCCTGAGGTGTAATTTTCGATAAGATAAGCGATAGCATTACTGATAGCGTACTCGCTTGTGGCGTATATTACAAGCTCACTGTTCGAGGACAGAATCGCGAAATTGTGATATCCGTTAGGGGCGGTAAGAAGCGCTTTGGCGGCATCAACGATATCCGCATCCGCTTCTCCTACATATATAACTGTATCTGCATTATCGGAGGGCGCGGGGAGCTTTTCGGATTTAATAGTGCTCTTAAGCGTGTCCGCATATGATCCGATTACAGAGTACTTATCATTGAATCTTATCTCGTTAGCTGGCTCTGTTTCTGTTTCGGAGTCGGTTTCTGATCCTGTATTGGGCTCGGTATCCGATTCGGTATTTTTCTCGGAGTCGGATGCAGGCTCGGTTACAGATTCCGATCCGGGCTCGGATTCGGTATTACTTTCGGTGTTTATCTCGGTTTCGGTGGTGCCGGCGGATGTTGTTTCTTTGGCAGAGGCACTTTCGGATTCTGTGCCTTGTGTATCGCCGTTTGATGCGCACGATGCCAAGACTGCCACCAGCATGCAGATCACTAATATCAGTGATAAAAGCTTTTTCATAAATTCCTCCAAGTATAAAGTTTTTAACACGATCTTTACATCAAATTATACCACTTTTGCCACCAAAATGAAATACACGATTTCACCAAAAAAGAAAATAGCATTTTAGTAAAAATGACGAAGTAAAAAGCGGTCCGTTCACCTTGAACGGACCGCTTTTTTAATTACTTGCAATTCTGATTTTTAGAGGATTGCGCCCCGGAGTCCTTTTTGTTTGTTTTTTCGTTTTTCATCTCGGTGTGAGCGCGATTTGGAACTGCGGGGGAGGGAGTTTGAAGATTTTGTGCCTTGTCTGCACTGCGATTTTTTGAATTTTTGTTATCCATCGTATTTTCATCCTTTCGCGGCTTTTTGCCGTTGATGAAATTATTGACGGTATTTTTGCGTGTTATTCACCCGATTTGAGATTTCTGAGGCCTGCGCGTCCTGCCTCTGTTACCGGCTTTATCCATTTTCCCGATGCCCAATATGGGATAAAGATAAGAGATTTCGGTATATCCTCGCACAGATACATTATTATGTATACTGCAAGGAAGGGAAGATGTAAAACGTTTGCGGCGATAAAGGTCATGGGTACGGAGAAGCACCAAAGAACCAAAAGCTCAATAAGCATTCCAAAGGATGTGTCTCCGCCCGGACGGAATATTCCGACAACCGTGAGATACGCAACGTTTCTTACGATTATCCACGCGCCGAATATAACGAATATCCACTCTGCGGTCTGTATCGTGTATTGAGATATTCCCGATCCGAGATTGAATATTGAGACGAGCGGATGGCGGAACAGAATGACCAAGCCACCGACGGTTGCCGAAACCATCGGGAAGATGAGCATAAAGCGCTTGGAATCTTGCTTTGCCTCAAGTATCTCTCCTGCACCGATGCTTTTACCGACCATTACACAGCACGCGCTGCAGAGTCCGAGGAAGAAGCAGAATGCAAAGTTTTCAAAGGTTCTCGCTATCGTTATCGCGGCATATTCCTCATAACCAATATTAGCGAAAATGACATTGTAGGTTACGGTGCCGAGACCCCACATCGATTCGTTGAGCAAAACGGGGAGAGCTTTTTTGAAAAATTCCACTACCGATGAAAAATTGAAGGCGAGATATGAGCGCAGAGAGGTGCGGAGAATGTTTTTTGATGCAAATGAAATTGCGATAAGCAGTATGGGGGAGATCCAAGCGGAGATAGCTGTTGCCAATGCCGCGCCCTTTACTCCGAGTCCGGCAGGGAAGATAAGAACGTAGTTTAAAAGCGCATTTAACGCCGCGCAAAAGCCTGACACTATCATAGGAAGCTTTGGATGCTCGGCAGAGCGGAGCGTTGATCCCAATATGTTGGAAATAGCTAACGCGGGATATGATATGCAGGCATATCGCAAATATGTCGAGCCTTGCTCAATAACCAAAGGGTTTTTATTGAATACGTATATTATTTTGTCGGGAATTATCAGTCCTGCCAGCAAGAAGACAAGAGAGATCAAAAGTCCCGAAAAGAGCGCTATACCGGTCGAGCGGTGTATGCCTTTTATATTTTTTTCTCCCCAGTATTGCGAGACGAACACTGCCGCGCCCGAGCATATACCAAAGAGCATCATATTGAAAAGCCAGGTCCATTGTCCCGCCATTCCGGTCGATGAAAGCTCTATGTCTCCAAGCTGACTTACCATAAGTGTGTCAACGAGAGAGAATGATGCAGAAAGCATATTCTGAAGAGCTATCGGTATTGCCAGAGAAAGCGTGGTCTTCCAGAAGACTCGGTTTCCGAGAAGCGATGGCTTGCTTCGATTTTCTTTTAAAATTGACATTGTGATTCCTTTGAATGAGGGGCTGATGTTCTCAGCCCCTGCTTTTGTTTTATATCGTTTCTACGGGTATCTTTCCGGTCTGCTTTGCCACCTGAAGCGTATAGAGGCGGTAGTAGCTGCCCCTTTGCTTGAGAAGTGCTTGGTGATTGCCCTGCTCAACGATCTCTCCGTGTGAGAGGACGATAATATTGTCGGCGTGCTGTATTGTAGAAAGTCTGTGCGCTACCATCAGCATTGTGCCTATATTCATCATCTTTTCAAGCGAATCCTGAATAAGCACCTCGGTTTCGGTGTCGATGTTGGCTGTTGCCTCGTCAAGGATCATAACCGTGGGCTTGTGCACGATGGTACGGGCAAAGGAGATAAGCTGTCTTTGTCCCGCAGAGAAGTTGTTTCCGCGTTCTCTTACCACCTCGTCAAGTCTGTTTTCAAGTCTGTCGATGAACTTGTCCGCATTTACGTATTTGCAAGCAGCGTTTACCTCGTCGTCGCTTACTCCGTCAAGACCGAGTGTAATGTTTGAGCGGATAGTGCCCGAGAAGAGGAAAACGTCCTGAAGCATCTGTCCGAAATGACGGCGAAGGGAGGATATCTTGATCTTGCGGATGTTTATTCCATCGATAAGTATCTCGCCCTTTTGTATGTCGTAGTTGCGGCAGATCAGCGAAAGAATGGTTGTCTTACCCGAGCCTGTCGAGCCCACGAACGCAACAGTATCTCCTGCGTTGACCTTAAAGGAAACGTCCTTGAGAACCCATTCCTCATCAACGTATGCAAACCATACGTTCTTGAATTCGATATTTCCATCGATGTGTTCAAGCTCGATAGCATCGGGCTCATCCACCACCTCGGGTGTGATGTCGAATATCTTATAGATCTTCTCGGATGAAGCAAATGTTGCCTGAAGTCTGTTAAACTGCTCTGCAAGATTCTGTATCGGGTTGAAGAACTTTGATATATACATGTAGAACGAGACGATAATTCCCGCATCTATCATTTGACCGAGAAAGGCGGTTTGAGTTATATATCCTCTTGCACCGATGTAGAAAAGGCAAAGTATTGACGATATATAGAGCATATATACCATAGGACGGAAGATTCCGAATACGAATATCTGTCCGAACTTTGCGCGCCCGAGCTTTTGGTTTTTCTCCTCAAACTCCGCCATCTTTCTTTCCTCGCGGTTGAATATCTGAATTATCTTCATGCCGGAGAGGTTTTCGGAAAGGAATATATTGATGTTTGTTGTGCCGTCCTTTACCTTTCGGTGCGCGCGGCGCGAGAATTTACGGAATATTACGGTAAATACTACAACAAAGGGAACGAAGCAGAGGATCATCAGCGTCAATGCGTAGTTAAGCATAAGCATTGCCGTGAGAACACCTATAATGATAAAGCAATTCTTTATAAGGTTTACCATTATGTTGGTAAATGTGATCGAAATAGCGTTCGTATCGTTGGTTACTCTTGTTACGAGAGTTCCGACGGGTATTTTGTTGAGCTGATCGTGAGAAAGTGACTCGATGTGAGCAAAAAGATCCTCACGGATATTTGAAACTATCTTCTGTCCGGTTCTCTGAAGGATGATTGACTGAATATAGGTACAAACGAGAGATATTACGAGTATAGTGACGTAAATCGCAATGGTTTTGTAGAGGTATGAAAGCTCAAAGCCATCCGGAGCCGCCACCGTGTCGGTAAGATTTCCGAGAATTATTGGGGAAATTATCTCGTGCGCGATAGAGAATATCATAAGGATAAGCACGATGATAAACTTTCCCGCATAGGGCTTTGCGTATTTAAGGAGTCGGCGCACGATCTCGGAGTCCTTCATGTCTCGGTCAAAGCCGATAGCCTCCTTTTTGTCTTTCATAAAGACGTATGCGAGTATAAATACGGTAGCAAAGATCGAGATCACCGCACCCACGATCAAAAGAGGATAAAACTCATACATTTGAAGCTACCTCCTTTGTCTCGCTCGATTTTTGCTCATCATCAAGCTTCTGAAGATCGACCATGCTCTTGTATTCGGGGCAGGTAGCGCAGAGCGTATCGTGATCGCCCACAGCAACTATTTTGCCGTTGTCAATAAAGATGATCTTGTCCATATTCTCAATAGTGCTTATTCTGTGAGCAATGAGAATGGTTGTTTTGCCCTTTCTTTGCTCTGCGAGGTTGTTGAGAATGGTAGTTTCGGTTTTTACGTCAACTGCCGAAACAGAGTCGTCAAGAATAAGGATGGGCGCTTTTTTCATAAGAGCGCGAGCTATTGAGATTCGCTGCTTTTGTCCACCCGACACCGTAACGCCGCGCTCGCCGAGCACACTTTCGTATTGATTCGGGAAATCTGCGATGTTGTCGTGAACGTCTGCCATCTTGGCGGCAAATTCAACGTCCTCGTGAGTGCCTCCGTCGGTTGCGAAGGATATATTGTTTTCGATTGTATCCGAGAAAAGGAAATTGTCCTGAGGAACGTATGCGGCGGCCGCGCGCACACTTTTGATCGGGATGCGGTTAACGTCGTGACCGTCAATGAAAAGAGTGCCGTCCGGAACGTTGTACGTTCTTAGGATGAGGTCGACAACGGTGGTTTTTCCCGAGCCCGTGCGACCTATAAGTCCAACTCTCTCGCCTGAGTTTATTTTAAATGAAACGTCAGAGAGAACAGGGGTGTCACCGTCGGGATAGGTAAAGGAAAGCCCCTTGAATTCTATATCTCCGCGAATTGAGTCGATCGATTCAACGTTCTTGTCGAATACGTCGGGCTTGGCATCGAGAAGCTCGCTTATACGGTTAAGAGAAGCCTTACCCTGAGCGTGCATTCCGATAAGCTCGCTTATAGCCATTACAGGCCAGATAACAGAATTGAAATATCCGACAAATTCAAGGAGCATACCTGCATCGAATGTTTTGCTGTATACCAAAAATCCGCCGTATCCGATGATGATACATACAACAGATTCGATAAAGAGAGTAAGCGAAACGTGAAGAAGGACGGACAGCTTTGTGTAATCTACGTTGGTGTCCTCGTTGACCTTGCTGAGCTTTTTGAATTTGAGAAGCTCCTTTGATTCCTTTACGAATGCCTTTATTACGGCAATGCCCGCAAATGTCTCCTGTGAGAAATCAGAAAGGGAGGAGAAGGCAGCCTGGCGCTTATCCCATTTCACGGTCATGTATTTTCCTACGACGAGTGATGCGATAAGCAAAAATACCATGGGGATCATACACAGCAAAGTCAGCAAAAGATTCATTCTTGCCATCTTGATAACTGCGAGAACGCCGAGGAGAAGAGCATCGAAGAACATCATAATACCCCAGCCAAAGCACTCCTGAATGGTATCAAGATCGTTTGTAAAGAATGACATCATATTTCCGACCTTGTTTACCTGATAGTACTGCTGAGAGAGATCCTTGCTCTTGTCAAACATTTTACTTCTGAGCGAGGTCTCAAGCTTTATTCCCGCGCCGAAGAAGCAGATACGCCAAAGAAAGCGTCCGATGATCAACGCGAGTATGACGAAGATCATGGGTCTGCAGATTCTCTCAAGCAGGAAATTGATATCAAAGCGAGCTCCGTCGACCTCGCCGTGTTCTATTCCGTTAATGACCATTCTGTAAAGCTCGGGGATCACGAGCTGCATATAGTCTACGACAAGCAGCGCGATAATACCGAGGATAAGCATCGGAGAATAGCGCAGATAATATTTATTGATGTGTTTTCCGAATATCAAGAAATCACCTCCTCGAAAATTGCTCATACAAAATTCATTTTATCACAGAGTAAATCGCTTGTCAATAGTAATCGAATAATATTATATAAAATACAGCGGCGTGTTTTGCAATACGGTACATAAAAAAGCTCCCGAGTCATATGACTCGGGAGCTGGGATTATTCAATAGATTTTTTGAAGGCGGAGTGTAATTCATTTGCAAGATCTTTCATGGCTTTTTCATCGACCTTACATACCATTCTGTCATATGTCAGAAGTCCGTTGGTCTCGTCCTCAACGTCGCTGACCTGAGTGTAAACGGTTGCGCAAAGGCCACGCTCGATAGCGGGAATAACCTCGTTTTTATAGAGATCAACAAAGGATATCATAAATTCATCGGTCGTCTTGGAGGTGCTGTATCCGTAGGTCTTGTCAAGATTGAAGGAATGTCCCTCAATTTTGCATGAATAGCCTCCAAATTCGGACAGCACGCAGGGGCGCGAGGGATCGAATGAGAGGTTTTTGGCGTTTATCGGCTTGAAATATATATGATCGCTCGTAACGTCGCTTTCGTTTTCGACAAACCAACCCGACGTAGCATCGAAAACACGAGTGGGATCGTATTGCTTGAGCTCACGATAGATGCGGTCTGCATCATACTGCCCCCAGCCCTCGTTAAATACCGTATAATAGATCACGGAGGGGTGATTGTAGAGAAGATCGATCGTCTCTCTGCAATCCTTTTCGAAATGCTCCTTGCGGATGCCGCTTGCTTTATGAGTAATACCGCATTTTTTACCCACTGTGGGCAGGGCTGTGTCGATAAAGAAGCTGTAATCGCCCGAATTTACCATATCCTGGAAAACAAGCATTCCCTCTATGTCGCAATAGTAGTAGAAGAGCTCGTGCTCGATCTTGATGTGCTTGCGGAGCATGTTGAAGCCGAGCGCCTTCATTTTTTTGATGTCATAGAGCAGTCCGTCCGGCGATGCCGGAGTATAGATCCCGTCGGGATAGTAACCTTGATCAAGCAAGCCGTGGCAGAAAATAGGTTCTCCGTTGAGGCAAATGTAGCTTTTGCCGTCCAGACCTTTTATTTCGACCGTGCGGAGAGCGAAATACGAGCTTACGGTGTCAATGCCATCGGTGAGAGTGAAATGATAGATATAGGGATTGTCGGGAGTCCAGTTGATCGGGCGCTTTGGCGAAATTGTTACCGTGTCTCCCGAAAACTCAAGCTCGGTCAGCTCATCTCCGTCAGTATAGGTTATCTTTTTGTTGTTTAGTCCGCCGCATACCGTTACAGTAACGCTGTCAAGCGAAGGAGTTATCTTTAGTGATCTGAAATATTCCTTTGGAACTCCCTCAAGCCATACCTGCTTCCAGAGTCCGCTTATCGGGGTGTACCACATTCCGCCGCGGTCGCGCCTCTGCTTGCCCCAGGCAAGATCGTGGTCAAGCTCATCCGTTATTTCAACCGTGATAAGATTTTCATCGGTTACAAGCGCGTCGGTAACGTCAAATTCAAACGGAAGATATCCGCCTGTGTGATCTCCTATCTCTTTTCCGTTGAGAGAAACTCGAGCGATCTGATCTGCTCCGCCGAAATGGAGAATAAACCTTTCTCCACGCATACCGTCGGGGATCTTGAACGATTTTGTGTAAATGTATTTTTCGCCCTTTTGAAGCTGTCTTTCGATTCCCGAAATTCTTGATTCGGGCGGGAAAGGAACGGTAACAGAGCCCAAAGGAGTGTCACCGGACTTGCTCCTTACCGCCAAAGACCACTGACCCGAAAGCGAAAGATAGGAATCGCGGCGCATTTGGGGGCGGGGATATTCATTCCAGTCGGTGTCTGTGTTTTCTTGATCCTCAAACGGCGTTTTGAGTGACCGGAGTCGCGGCTTTTGGGACTTGATGTATATTACGAGGAATATAGCGAGAATGACTATCGGAACGAGCGCCGCCAGGAAAATATCCGAGCTTGGCAGGAAGGATTCGGTTCCGTCGCCGTTCAATATTTTTTCTGCGTTTGCGAGGACGAGCGAGCCGATGAAGGGGCCCACAACTCCGGGAACGAGCACCTGCGAGAAGATACGAACGCCCTGAAGCATGCCCGCCTTGCCAACGGGTGTAAGATCGCGTATTTTAGCTCCGAAAACCGCCATTCCCGACAAAAATCCGCACATCATGAGAAGTGATCCTATAAATACAAGCGCGATGCTTGTGAAAAGGTAGAGAATAACGTATCCTGCGGCGAGCCACAAGATAGCCATAGCGCCCGAAAAGCCAAATCCCTTTTTGTCATAAACTCTGCCCCACAAGGCGGTCACGATCGCGGCCACTATTACGGCAGGAGCCATTATAAATACATAGCTGCCGCCGAGAGCCAGGCTCTTGTGATAATAGATGATGAGATAGGGCATGAATATCTGTATCGAGATATTAAATACGATAAAAAGCGCGAGATAAATGTAAAAGGAGACGTTGGAGCGTATGGTGGACGGACGAAAGCCGTAAATCACATTTTTGAAATATCCGGTTTCACTTTTCTGCGTTTTCGAGTCTTCTATAAGGAAAAATCCCGAAATTCCGATGGCAATAACCGCAACTCCTATTATTGTGAAGATGAGCGGCCAACGTGTATACTTTTCCATTCCGCCAAGAGGGATGAATCCGCCGAAAACCACAAGAATGGCGACAAGAGGCATCATTGCATTAATACCCTCGGCGCTTCCTCTGTTCGTTTCGTCGGTGCTGTCGGTCAACCAAGCGTTGAAGGCGGCATCGTTTGCCGATGAGCCGAAAAATGTCATAACGCAGTCAAGTATGATGGTCAGCGTTATCATCACGGCCGCAATATTTGCCGCAAGTGTAATGGCGGGGTTACAGAGCAGGGCAAAGCCTATGATCGAGATGCCCCAGAATATGTAGCCCGCGCTGATAAATATTTTTCTTTTTCCGATGCGGTCGGAAAGCGCGCCTATCAGTATCGTAGTCAGCGTAGCGGTTATGGCACTTGCCGCAACCATTGCCGAGATATCAGATGGCGATGCGTTGAACATTTCGTATATAAATACGTTGAGATACATGTTCTCAATGACCCACGCGACCTGCCCCATAAGACCGAAGAGCGAGAGCGCGAGCCAGAATTTTCTTGAAAGCTTGTTTTTTTGATTCATATTTTCTTCTCCGAAAAAGGATTTACAGTTTATTTTATCATACCCGGAACACAAAGTCAATGGGGGAATTTTTGGGATCTGTAAACATATTGGACTAAAAAAAGGAGCTGCACGCGTCAGCTCCTTTTGGTGAAAATTCAATAGAATATTTTATTCTTCTTCCTTTTTTGCCTTTTTGTTTTTCTTCTCAGACTTTTCAAAGACGTCCGCAGGGAGGCATCCCTTGGTGATGACAATGGCACAAGCAACGACTAAAACTATCAAGGCAGGACCCACGGAGCACTTTATAACGGTTTTTACAAGCTCGGGGTGATCTGCCTCGGAAACGTTTTCAAACGTGCTTATAAGAGTACATTGAGGCTTGTTAACGTCGGTGAGTCTCTCTATGTTATCAACAACGAAACCGGGAAGTCTTGATTTTATTCTTTCAACGATAAATTTAGCGGTTTCTATGTCATTGGGAACGTTTACGGTAACTACGATAAAGCAAGCGTTCTGGTTTTCAGCGTTTTCAATTACGGTTTCCGCATTTACATTATCAACGATCTTGTCGTATTCATATGTTACGGAAGCTGTGATGGTGGCAACAAGCTCCTTAACGTCTTCACTTTCTCTCCAAGGCTCAAGTACGACCTCGCTCTTTTCATAAGCATTGTCTCTTGCTTCCTTTACTGCTTCCTTTGCTTTGATTACGTCATCTGCGGTTTGAGCCTTTGCTTTGGCTTTAACCTCGTAATCTGCTTTTACCTCGTCAAGGTCGATCCTCGCTTCCTCAAGGCGCGCTTCATAAGCCGCAACCTTTTCGGAATAGTTCTCGCCCTTTGCGATCTCGTCCTGCACACTGAGATATATGCTAAGCTCCTCGAATCTTCTGTTATATTCGGAAAGAGCAATATTGTATTTTGTTTCTGCAACGGTGAACTCAGAGGCAGCCTTAAGAGCTTCTGTTACGGCATCCTGCTTTGCTTTAACGGCAGCATTGTATGCATTAACTGCTGCAACTGCGTCATTATATGCCTTCTCATCGCACAACTCGGGCTTTGGAAGACCGTTTTCCTCCAAAATGAGCTTTTCCGCAAAGGAATCCGATGCGAGAAGAGGAAGGAGCGCGTTGGTTCCGTCCTTGGTTGTAAGATAGAAGTTTATGGTTGATCCGTAAGCCTTATTGAATGTGGCAATAAATGCGCCACCGACACCTCCGAGGATAGCTACGACAAGAGTGATTATGATGATTTTCACAGCCTTGCCGCGGAACATTCTTAAAATGTCGGCAAAGGAGACGGATGACGAATTCTGTACGTTGTTGTTCTGATCCATTGTTAAATCCTTTCATTCCGATAAAATCGAATAGCAATTTTATCTCAAAAATTCTACATTTAATAATACCATAAAAACAGTGCCTTGTCAACTGTTTTTTTCTTCAAAAAAATAACAGCAAAAGCGAATCGGATCACCCTTGCCGTTATTTTGTATCGTTTAATGACTTTTCAGCCATAGCCAGGAATACTCCGTAGAATATCTGGAAATTCATGTAGAAGAAGAAATTATCCACCAAAGACATTCCTATTATCATCAGCGGAGCCATCAAAAGCAGGAACTTATCTGCAGAGAAGCGTTTTATGCAAAGCCATGCGAGGCGGATACCGTGGAAGAGGAAAGCCGCGCAACCGACAATTCCCATAGCCGCGGGGATCTGGATCAGGATGCAGTGGTACATATTGCTAAAGAAGTTTTCGCTTTGCAGCTCAGGGGGATATCCTCCGTCGTTGAATCCAACTCCGAAAATGGGGGCGGAGAAGAAATCCTTAAAGCCGTTTTTCCAAAGCTCTGTGCGCCTGGATCCTATGATGCTGCCCTCGGAATCGAGTCGCAAAAGCTCGATGACCTCGTCAAGAAGCGGCGCTAAAGGCATTACCTTGAAATTGATATAAAGGCATATTCCAACCGCAACGGCCACCAATATAGCCGTATACATTCTGATCAAATTGCGGTTCTTTCCGCTGCAGCAACAAACGACTGTGCATACCGCAAATGAAAGAAATCCGAGTATCATTGCGGAGCGGCAATTAATTATAGCCGTTCCCAAAATAAGCAAGGGCGCAGAGAAATAGGTAAACAGCGAGCCCTTGCGATTTTTTGCAAGATACATAGCCGCGGGAACGCCGAGCGCGATAACCGCACCGACAACGGTAGATATACCCCAACCGAGTGTGAGGATATCCTTATTTACAAGGACGATTCCCTCAAGCTTGTAATTGAGTATCAGATCGCCGCTTCTGTATTTTTCAACTACCACGCGCATCATCTGCAAAAGCGCGACGTAGGATGCTCCGAGCATGGCGTAGCACGCATACGTTTGCGGATCCTTGCTGTTTTCGGCAATTCCGCAAGCAAGGATATATACCACGGTAAATCCTGCCGCGATCAATGCGCCAAGTCCCAGGTTTATGGGCTGATATACGGGACCGAAGATTCCGTTTATAAGCAGAGCCGCATCAATTATAAGAATACTCAGCGTGAAGAAGCGGTGTCGCTTCAGCGCCAGGGCAAGCGAGCCGTCGACGATAAGTCTTGCTACGAGCGAGCCTACGCACACCGTACATATGATGATGACCTGTACCAAAACGTGCTTGTCCATAAAAGAGAGCATCTCGCCGTTTGACGTCAGGAACGCATCCGTGCTTGTATCGCATCCGAGCGCGAAATATATCATCATAAGGGGGGTGAGGAGTACCTTGTTGTCGTCACCGAAGAGAACCGAGAAGATAAGGAATGCCGTCAGCACCCAAAGAATGGGTATGTAGACCGAGTGGTTATGTGTTCCGGATATTATGCAAAGGACAGCAAAAAGGGCAGGGTACCAAGGAGTTTTTTGCGCATTGACTAAAAAGCGGATGACAGAATTCTTTTCGCGCAAAGATTTAAAGACGCCCATATATTTACCTCCTTACATAAAAAATAAACACAGACTTGACATTCCAATCCGGTTTCGGTAAAAATTATACCATACCGAATATGGAAAATCAAGCCTGTACAGTTTATTTAATTATATTTAAGAATTACGCGACCGAGTACTTATGTGATATAAGTCCTCATTCGTATTTGATATATACCGAGAGCGCGGTCGTATCATAGGTGTTGTGCTGATTTTTGTTGATGATAAACGCTATTTCATCGCCCTCTTTAACCTCGGCAGTAAAGCTTAATTTGTAGGGCGTTTTGTCGGTGACCAACGCGCGTATTTCCTCTCCGGAAACCTCGAATATGCTTCCGTTGTACAGAATGTAGAATATGATTCCGTTGCCAAGCTCACTTGCTGCGCGGCAATAGATGTTAACTGATATTCTTCCTGTGTCGGTTGCCTTGAATACCAATGCGGCATCGTGCGTGTCGGGATGGAGATTAGTGCCGGTGATGCGCGTGTAGGTGGAATCTCCCTGCCAGTATCCTGCTGATGCATCAAAGGTCATGTCTGTGAATTTGCCGTCAAGATAGCTCTTATAGTACCATCCTCCGCCGCCTTGTACGGATGAAAAATCACTCGGGAAAACGGCAAAATTAGATGGGGCTTGGGGAATATATGAGGTCAGGTCGTCCTTTATAACGATTCTGACGGGCTCTCCGTTCGGGGAGAGCAGCCGGTGTCTGTTTGTTATTGAGGAAATGTTGCGTTCGCGGTAGAGCTCAAGGAGAGAGATCTCAATCGTGGGCGATGATTCTGTGGGAACAACAACGCTCGGAGTGCTTGATCCAAGCCATGTATCCGCGATCATGCGCCATGCGTAGCTGTATCTTTCGTAGTCCTCGTTGATGCTCCAGTTTGCAATGCTCATATATGTAGCTCCGCGCTCAAAGCATTGCATGCCCTGCGCGAGATATAGGTCGGGAGTAGCTGTGGTATGATAGGGGCCGTCTATCTCCTGCGCGAGCTCGATGTGGTCGGGAATCGCGCTTAAAATATAGTCCATGGAGAATTGGTGATCCGTGGTGGGCCCGTCATCTACCCATAAAACGTCGGCATACTCACAGAGATCGACGAATCCGAGCGTTACGCGAAGTATGGAATTATCAGACCACACACTGCCGAACTGCAGAGCAAATTTTGAATCGGGAGCGATCCATTTTTGCGTATCTGCAAGAGCATCTATAAAGCTTTTAAGGCTCTGATGTCTGAAAACGTACCAAAGCTGTCCCAAGTCATCGCTTGAGTCATATTTTGGAGGCTCTATTTCAGAAAAAGAGCTGTAATTTGTTCCTATCGCTTTGTTGAGCGCATCTATGCTACCGTAATTTTTCGTTAGAAATTCGCGGAATGCGGATATTGCGCCGGAGGAGTAGTCGTACACGTTGGCGCACCAATATTCGCTTTCGGCGTATTGAGAAAATGCGGGGAGATAGAAGAGTATGTCATCTCCGAAAAGCGGCTCGTAATGAGAGACCGCTGTGCTGTAAAATTCAGTTGCCTTGTAAACGGCATTTTTTGAATTTAAGGAGATCTGCACACGGTTGCCGTACGAGCCTCCGACAGAGAGATCACCGTCATAGCTTCGCATAATATCATTGTCCGAGAGGAGCTGATCATCGACTGTACGTGTCAGATCGATAGAAAGCGCGACCTTCATCCCCTTTTCGTTTACAACGTAGTCCACCATGGGGTCAAAGGGGGAAAAGTCATACACTCCGGAGACCTTTTCAACGTGACTCCACGGAATATGTATCTTTATGGCGTTGAAGCCGTCAAGGGCGACTCTATCCACCGTGTTTTTGAAATCCTCGAGCGACATGATCTCAAAGTTCCAAATACGGAAGATGAAATACCTCTGCTCGATCTCGTCAGGGGTTTCCGCGCCGCCGATGCTCTCCGACTCGGATTCTGACTCCGACTCGGATTCGGATTCAGATTCGGATGAGCCTCCTTGCGTTGCCTCCTCGCGGCTCTCACTTTCGCTTTCCGATAAGCCTTCGCTGCCCGAATCGGAATTGATTGCAGATTCGGATCCGCTTTCCGCAGACTCGGTATAGGTGTCCGCGCTGTTATTCGAGCTCGGCGCAGTGCAAGACGCGAGTAGAGCAAGGAGCAGGGATAATATGACGATTATTGATGTTACATATTTTATTTTCATAAATTAAGCATCTTTTTTTCTGTATTTAGTGAATTTTGATCTCGTTTTGGCATTTTCCGGTCGTTGTAATATCCAGAATGTTTTGAACAGTGGTTTCGGCGATATTTGAGAGCGCCTCTTCGGTAAGAAAAGCCTGATGTGATGAAACGATAACGTTCGGCATCGAAATGAGTCTTGCGAGTGTGTCATCCTCGAGAATATGTCCCGAAAAGTCCTCAAAGAAGAAATCAGCCTCCTCCTCGTAAACGTCAAGGCAAGCCGCGCCGACCTTTCGGGTTTTTATGGCGGTCAGTAGTGCCTCGGCATCGACGAGCGCGCCGCGAGAGGTGTTTAGTATTACCACACCCTTTTTGCACTTTTCAAGCGAGGAGCTGTCGATAATGTGATAGGTGTCCTCGGTCAGAGGGCAGTGAAGCGAGATGATGTCGCTTTTTTCAAAAAGCTCGTTGAGCTCAACGTATCTTACTGTGTCTCCGTTGTCGATCTCCTTTGCGGGGAACTTGTCGTACGCAAGCACTCGCATGCCAAATCCGCGGCAAATGTCGATAAACACCCTGCCGATTCGTCCCGTTCCGATAACACCAACGGTCTTGCCGTGAAGATCAAATCCGGTCATTCCCGCAAGGCTGAAATTAAAATCGCGCGTGCGGATATAAGCCTTGTGAATACGGCGAACAGACGTCAAAAGCAACGCCATTGTATGCTCTGCAACCGCATACGGCGAGTAAGCGGGTACGCGGACAACGCGCACCTTGCCCGCTGCGTGCTTGAGGTCGACATTGTTATAGCCCGCGCAACGAAGCGCGACTATTCCGACTTCCATTTCATGCAGCTTGTCAATGACGGCGGCGTCGACCGTGTCGTTTACAAAAACGCAAACTCCGTCAAAGCCGTGCGCAAGCTCAACGGTATCCTCGGTGAGCTTTGTATCAAAATATTTGAAAATAATTCCGTTTTTATTTCCGTATTTGTCAAATGAAGCCTTGTCGTATTGCTTGGTATCAAAGAAAGCGATTCTCATATTTTGTCTCCGTTTGTAAGTTGTTTTGCGATTATTTTGGGCATTTGAGACCCGGAAAATACAAAAATCTTTGTTTTACTTATCAAACTCTGCGGAAACACGCTTCAAAAGCTCGCGGATGGGGAGCTTTTGAGGACAAGCATCCTCGCATGCGCCGCATTCAAGGCATTCGCTTGCGCGTCCGCCGTTAGCGGTGTGCTTGCCGTAAAAATATCCCGCGCGCCAGTTGTTGAGCTTGATGCGGTCGTTCATGCAGGAAAAGAGAGCGGGGATGGGAATACCCGCAGGGCAACGCTCTGTACAGTATTTGCAGTCCGTGCAGGAGATGAGCGGCTGTGAACGCACTATTTTAACAACCTTGTCTATCGCGGCGCGCTCTGCTTCGTCAAGCGGCTTGAAATCCTGCATGTATGAAAGGTTGTCATTGATCATATCCATATTTCCCATTCCGGAAAGTACCATCTCAACGCCCTCAAAGCTTGCGGCAAATCTTATCGCATAGCTTGCGTGTGAGCCGCCGCCAAGGGCATCAAGAACGGCGCCTGCCTCGTCGGGAAGGGTAACAAGACTACCGCCCTTTACCGGCTCCATAACGATAACGGGCTTGTTGTGCTTTAAGCATACCTCGTAGCACTTGCGCGACTGCACGCCCTCGTCCTCGTAGTCAATGTAGTTGAATTGGAGCTGTACCACCTCTATCTGGGGGTACTCTGTAAGTATCATGTCGAGCACCTCTGCAGTATCGTGGAATGAGATGCCGAGATGCTTTATCTTGCCTTCCGCCTTGAGCGCAAGCGCGGTCTCGTATGCGCGCGCGGACTTGTACTGTACAAAATTGTTCTTGTTTTGCGCGTGCATGAGGTAGAAATCGAAATATTCAACACCGCATGCTTCAAGCTGGCTTTGGAAAAGGGGACGGATGTCCTCCTCCTTCTCAAAATGATTTCCCGAAAGCTTGTCGGTCAGAACGTAAGCATCTCTCGGATAGCGAGAGGTAAGGGAAGCCTTGATGGCGGGCTCGCTTTTGCCCTTGATATATCCGTGGGCGGTATCGAAATAGTTGAATCCCGCAGCCATAAATGCGTCAACCATTTTCGAAAAATGCTCTGTATCTACCTCGCCGTTGTCAAGCATGGGAAGTCTCATACATCCAAATCCGAAATTCTTTTTTGCTTCGGTAAAGGTTTTCATGTTCTTGTATTCTCCTTAACGTAAGAGTGAAAATCAAATTCCTATTAAAATTATACCATATACGCATATAGATGTAAATAGGAAAATTTGAAAAATTAGCTAAGGCAGGGAATTGACGGTAGGATGACAATCCGAAAAAACACATCAACAATAAAAAGAGAGGATCAAGTCCTCTCTTTTTGTGCTTTTATTTCTTCTTTAAGGTTCCGATTATCTCGTCAACCGCCTCGTATTCTTCTGCGCTGCCAACTGTCCAGAAGCAAATTTCTACAATATATTTATCGTCTTCGAACATGTAGTTAACAACGGTATATGTATCGCCCTCGAATTTCTCCAAGGATTTGTATTTCCAGCCGTCGATTCCGTTGATAGTAACAGCTTCAGCTACCGTGCCGTACAAAGCGGCATAAGCCTTTGCTTCAGATTCCAAGGTGTACTGATCGCCCTTTTCCCACTGGTAAACGTCAAAATCAATGCTCTCATCGTCCTTGTAGAAATATGCAACCTGATCCTCGTCGAAATCATCTTCCACCGATTCGTAACCCTTGGGAATATCAATGGTAAAGTCTGAGGTGCCGAGCTGTGTAGTCTTTGCTTTTCCGCAAGCAACAAGTGAGAAAGCGAGCACGAGCATAAGTGTGAGAACTATAATTTTTTTCATGGTTTCAATCTCCTGTTTTATAAATTTTGGTTCGATTATTCACCGACGTATTATATAATAACATGCGGTGCGTTACAAAAGTGTTACAAATTTTCGGAGATTGCGATTTTTAAAAATTTTAGTTGCGAGGGGGTTCTCATCGTATCATCCAAACGAAAAAAAAAAAGAGAGGACTTGCTCCTCTCTTTTGTTTTTTGTATAGAGGCTACGAAAAAGATATTTTTCGAGAGTTGCATTAAGGATTCGAACTCAACCGGTTTTTGTAACGGTTAGGGATTGCTCCAGAACATTGATACGACAAACAGGAAAACTCCTACGATGACGGAAACAAACGGTAACAGCTGAATGAGATAACTTTCCTTATATTTTCCTTTTATTCTGAATATGATAGACAAAACAATTCCGATAATGCATGCAGGCAGAGTGCAAAGAAAGCTCACACTTGAAAAAGCATTGATTATACAAGAAAACGACCAGGTAAAATCTATACTGGTGATAAACATTAACCCCAAAACGGAAAAGTAAATGGAAAACGGACCTACTAATAAAACAGATAAAATATTGCTTATTATCCCCAGTGTTTTTTTCATAACGTCACCGCCTTTCTGATGTTAGTATAGCATAAAATCGTGGAGATTGCAAGGGGTTGCGGGAAATTGGGGGGCGCTCGCTCCAAATCACGGCGGAGCCGTGGATATCATCAATGCGAAGCATTGTATATCACCAACACGAAGTGTTGTATATCATCAAGCCGCAGGGAAATGCACGCTGGCGCGTGATGAGATACAAGGGCGCAACGCGCCCTTGATGATATGCACCGTACTTCGCGCGGCGATGATATGCCAAGCCTGCGGCTTGGATAAAAAAATACCGAGAACAAAGTTCTCGGTATTTTTTGGGTAAAGGCTACGAAAAAGATATTTTTTTGGTTTGCTATTAGGATTCGAAC
>JAZUBI010000128.1:0-63549 GCA_045638385.1 Eubacteriales bacterium | reverse complement strand
AGGCTTCTCCTTGAGGAGAAGCTGTCACCGTAGGTGACTGATGAGGTGTTTTCAATACCTGTTACAATTCTTTTTATCTTGGTGTTGCAAAATTTAAAAGTATGTGATATAATCACCTAAAGAGACTTTTGAAGGGAGGATGTGAATATGGAAGAACGTAAGATAAATCTGCTTTGGTGTGAGATACTCACGTATCAACAAAATGAAGGTGTTTCGCACTCGCATAATTTTTTTCATTGCTTTTACGTTGTGGACGGCTCTGGAAGAATGGTGCTGGACGGCAATGAGATTCCGCTGAGAAAGGGCTGCTTTTATATCACTCCGCCCGGAAAAACGCACGAGTTTTCCTCATCCGGTCACGGTAAGATGATATTGCTGGAGATCAAATTCGAGCTTGCGGACAAGGAGCTTTCAACCTTTCTTTCAAGACGCGCGGGGGAGATAAACGTCGAGGAAACTCCGGTCTATTCAATACTCAAAAGCATTCGCCGCGAGCTTTATGAGAAAAAGGAGTTTTATCTTGACATAATCGAGCACAATATGTCCGAGATATTCATCCATTTAAGGCGCTGTGCAAAGGGAAAGGGCGCTTATGAGGAGGTCATCTTCGGGGATGATAAGATACTCAAGGCTGTGCTTTATATGCACGCGCATCTTGAGGACGAGATCACGCTTGACGAGCTTGCCAACGAGGTATTTCTCGAAAAAACATATTTTCTGAAGCGCTTTAAATCGGTAGTCGGATTTACGCCTATGAAATACGCAAGACTAATCAAAATGGATAAGGCAAAGGAGCTCTTGACCTATTCGGATAAAAATATAACTCAAATATCCGATATGCTCGGGTTCAAGAGCGTGCATCACTTCTCAAATTCCTTCTCGCGTGACGTTGGGGTCTCTCCGACCGTCTACAAGGTATTAAACCGTATTTAAAAGTGAAAAATAATGCGTTAAAAATCGTTAAAAAGTCGAATTATTCGTAATTCGACTTTATTTTTTGCAAAGAAAAACCAATTTTATGCAAATACACGAGGAAAAATATGTGCTATACTGTAATTGTAAAAAATTTGTTTTTTCGGAAAGGAAAATACTATTATGTTTAAAATCGGCGGCGTTAGTATAGACGTTTCTCACCCCTTGGCATTCGCCCAGCGCTTTGAAAACGGTGTTGCGGATATGCAGTACCACTATATCGCAAAAAACAGCTTCCGCGGAGACGATGAGGCGGATTGGTTCGTAAAGCGCTTCGGACTTGCAGGAAGGGTTGAAAACATTGAGGAAATGGTGGATAAGGTCGACATTGGATTTGTCCAATCCTGCAACTGGGAAAAGCATCTCGATCAGGCAATGCCCTTTATAAAGGCGAAAAAGCCCGTATTCATCGATAAGCCCGTAGTAGGTACTGTAAAGGATATAAATAGACTCCGCGCACTCTCCGAGTCGGGTGCTAAGATATACGGCGGCTCATCGCTTCGCTACTGCAAGGAAATACTTGATTTTCTCGCCCTTGACGTAGAGGAGCGAGGCGAGGTAATGTCAATTTATTGCACCTGCGGTCTTGACGAGTTCAACTACGCAATTCACGCAATGGAGGGCATCACAACCCTTGCGGGAGCTAAGTTTAAGAGCGGTAGATACGTTGGCGCATCGGACGTTGGAGGCAAGCATACAGAAACATTTTTTGTAAACTTTGAGAACGGAGTGCAGGGAACGTTCAGCGTAACGCACGGCTCCTGGTACCCCTTCCGCGTGACCGTTATGACCACAAAGGGAGTCCATTATTTGGCAGTGGGTACGGCGGATCTCTATACCCCGATGCTTCAAGAGATCGAAAAGCAGTTAAGCCTGGAGGAGAGCGCGCTTGTAAGCGTTGATTGGCTTATAAACTCGAGTGAGGCTATGCTCTGCCTGAAGAAATCTCGTGACAGCCTTGCGGGGGCAGAGGTCACGGCTGATATGCTCGACGAGAGCGACGGCTTTGACGGCTATGCGTTTGAGATAGATTACGGCTCAAAGGCAAGCAAGATATATAAGGACTGATAAAATGAAGATACTTGATACTTCAATCACCTACGAGGTCGAGCCGCTGTTAAAGCCGTTTGGCTTCAAGGGAGGCTATCTTTCGGAGCTCTGGCAGGTCGTAGTCAGGATAAAGGGCGAGGATCACGAGGGCATCGGAGTAGGCGTGCAGAGCGTGCTCTGGGCAGATGAAGCCATCTTTTCCGGGTACAGCGAGAGGGAAGGCAATATGTTTATGTACCGCGTCAGCGAGTATGCGTTAAATTTGCTTCGCGGCAGAGAATTTGCAACCCCGATCGAGGCCACAATGACAATTTTTGATAAAGCCTACGCCTATGCAAAGCAAATAACACAAAATCCCCACCTCCGCCCCCCCTTCGCTCTTAATGCGTTGGTGGCGGTTGATAATGCGCTCTGGCAGCTTTATTCGAAGGAGAGAGGTGAAGAGGATATATCGCTTTTGGTTGACGGTGAGACGGGTAAATACCTTTCGGGCAGGCAGAAGCAGATATATTCGATACCGCTTATAGGCTATAAGACGTCTGCGGAGGAGATAAGATGCGCGGCGGAAAACGGCAGCTTCTTTATGAAGATAAAGGTGGGCTCGAATCCTTGCGGAGACGGAGACCTTGACTCGATGCTTGAGTGGGACAAGGCGCGCTTATCCGAGGTTCACGGCGTTATGAGCAATTTCAGCACGCCCTATACCGACAGCGGCAGGTGCGTATATTATCTTGATGCGAACGGCAGATATGACACGAAGGATCGCTTGATGCGACTGCTTGATCATGCGGACAGGATAGGGGCGCTCGACAGTATAGTCATTCTTGAAGAGCCGTTTGATGAGGAAAATTCTGCCGACGTTTCGGATATTCCGACGCTTGTCGCGGCGGATGAGTCGGCATATTCGCTTGAAACGACGGTGAGAAGGCTTGATCAAGGCTACCGCGCTCTGGCGCTCAAGCCGATAGCGAAAACGGTATCCGAGACCCTGCTTATAATAAACGAGGCGGGAAAAAGAGGAGTGCATTGCTTCTGCGCCGACCTTACGGTAAATCCGTACATGGTTGACATCAACAAGAACATTGCCGCAAGAATTTCGCCTTTCCCCGGAGTGAATATCGGAATTTTTGAGTCTAACGGGGCTCAGAACTACATAAATTGGGACAAAATGAAGACATATCATCCGCTTTACGGCAAGGCGGCACTATCTGATCCTATAAGAGGTGTGTATTCGCTTGATGACGAATTTTATAAGATAAGCGGCGGAATCTACAGAGATTCCGATTATTACAAAAATTTGGGAGGTAATTAAGATGAGAAAAATTACACTTTTGGTAAACACATACTACAAGGACAAGCTCTTTGGTGAGAAATATTTTAAGAGGCTCTCCGAGCAGGGCGAGCTCTTTATTTACGACAGAGAGGATTTCTCGGATGAGGAATACGTTATCGATTTCGTGAAGGGCTCGGAGGTCATTGTAACCACCTGGGATTCTCCCGTGATCGGTGAGAAGATACTGAAAGCTTGCCCTGATCTTAAGGCGGTCATTCACGCCGCGGGATCGATCAAGCCCATCATCTCACCCGAGTTTGTTGAGAGAAAGATCAGAATCACCAACTCCGCCGTTGCGATAGGCGAGGGTGTTGCAGAGTCGGCTTTAGGATTTGCTATCTCCGCTTGCAAGGGATTTTATCAGCTTGGCAGAGAGACGGCGGAGGGTCGCTGGAATGAGAACCGTCTTGAGATAGTCAAGGACTTCTACGATATTAAGGTCGGTGTTATCAGCGGAGGATACGTTGGAAGACATATGGTAAAGCTGTTGCAGAATTTCCACGTTGACGTTTTGATGTATGACCCCACGCTGTCGGCAGAGCAGATAAAGGAGATCGGAGCTGAGAAGGTAGAGCTTGACACGCTTATGTCCGAGTGCGACATTGTGTCGATCCACGCGCCTGCTATCCCTGCTACCGATAACATGATCAACAAGTCTAATCTTGCTTTGATGAAGGACGGCGCGGTGCTTATCAACACCGCTCGCGGCACTATAATAAACGAGGAGGAGCTTATCGAGGAGCTTGAAAAGGGAAGGATCTTTGCTTGCATTGACGTAACCAATCCCGAGCCTCCTGTGGTTGACAACAGACTCAGGAGCTTGCCTAACGTTGTTCTCACTCCCCACGTTGCGGGCACCGTTTCAAACGGACTTAAGAGAATTGCTCTTCACGTTTGTGAGGAGTGCGAGAGACTTTTCAATAACGAAAAAATGCGTACCGAGGTAAATCTTGACGAGCTTGCAAAGCTTGCCTGAAGGATTGAGAGGTATAGATAAAATGAAAGACAGAAGGTTTGGTATCGGCATAGTCGGTTGCGGTATGATCTCCTATTTTCACGCTCACGCGATCTCGGATCTTGATGAGGCGAGGCTTGTGGGAGTTTACTCCGACCGCAAGGAGGCGGCAGAGCGCTTTACCTCAGAATTCGATGCACAAATATTTGATACGTATGAGGAAATGCTTGCCTCGCCCGAAATTGACATCGTGTCAATCTGCACTCCGAGCGGCTTACATTCCGCTTTGGCGGTCCGGGCGGCAGCGGCAGGAAAGCATCTTATCGTTGAAAAGCCCCTTGCTATCACTCGCGAGCAGTTGGCGGATATTGCGGATGCCTGCAAAAAATACTCTGTAAAGCTTGCGGTCATATCACAGCATCGCTTCAGCCCTGCTATTCAGTTCGTGAAAAAGGCTATCGACGACGGTGTGTTCGGCAAGATACTTATTGCTGACATCAGTATGAAATACTACCGCACGCCCGAGTATTACAGATCGAGCAACTGGCGCGGAACACGCGCTATGGACGGCGGCGGAGCTCTTATGAATCAGGGTATTCACGGAATCGACCTTATAAATTACCTTGCGGGACCTGTTACGCGCGTTTTCGGACGTGTCAAGACCGAGGTGCACAACATAGAGGTCGAGGACACGGCGATCGCCTACGTTGAATACGCGAGCGGTGCTATGGGAACGGTACACGGCACGACCTCGGTCAGTCCCGGATACCCCCGTGTTATCGATATAAACGGAACGCTTGGCTCTGCGACTATTATTGAGGACAAGATAAAAAGATGGGACGTTAAGGGGTGTACTGTTCCCGAGGAGTTGCTATATTCCTCCGAAAAGGGTGTAAAGGGCGGCTTCAGTTCGCCCGAAAATATCTCCTACAAGAATCACAGAAGGCAGATAGCGGATATGATCCGCGCAATAAGGGAGGGCGGCGAGCCATCCATCGGCTTTGAGGACGGCAAGCGCAGCGTTGAGACCATTCTTGCTATCTATGAGTCGAGTGAGAGCGGCAAGCCTATTGACCTTTGAAGCATCTGAAAAGAGGAATTTAGAATGAAGCTTATAGATATGCATGCGCATATCTTCGTTGCGGGCGGTATTGAGCGCGAAAAGCAGATATTGCTCAAAAATATTGAGCTGTACTGCATCGATCGAATTTGTGTCAGCGCGCTGAAGGGATTTTTCCCAAGCGTGGACGAGATCGACAGCATGAATCGTGAGGTCTATCTTTTTACGAAGGAGCACCCCGAGTGTG
The DNA here is from genome assembly GCA_045638385.1 of Eubacteriales bacterium. Lineage (GTDB taxonomy): Bacteria > Bacillota > Clostridia > Oscillospirales > CAG-272 > SVTX01. The sequence goes on along the minus strand of JAZUBI010000128.1, from coordinate 57,932 downwards.
TCAGCGGCTACGTTTATCTGAGTCCGGAGCATGACAATTCGCTCCCGACCCTGAAACGTGGAATCGAGGATTACGGTATGATCGGCGCAAAGATCTGGGTGAGCGAAAAATGCGATTCGCCAAAGGTGGATTACCTTGCCGAGGCGCTTATCGGGTACGGCAAGCCCTTGCTTATCCATTCGTTCAAGAAGAGCCGGGGGCAGGTCGCAAACGAAAGCACGGCAACGAATATACGCGCGCTTGCGCTTCGATATCCGGAGCTTGATATTATAATGGCGCACGTGGACGGAAATTGCTATGAGGGTGTTGAGTGTATTCGTGACCTTAAAAACGTTTACGTTGACGTGAGCGGATCGACTGCTCGCAGAGGAGAGGTCGAATATGCGGTGCACCACCTCGGAGAGGACAGAGTGCTTTTTGGGTCGGATATGACCGGATGCTCCTTTGCTATCCCGTACGGAAAGGTGCTTGATGCCCGTGTTTGCGATGAAGCGAAGAAAAAAATACTTTACAAAAACTCGCTTACCTTATTTAAAGGCTTTGGAGGTGAGGGAATATGACGGATCATAATTGCTTTGTGGGTAATTGGCCATTTTACAGACTTGATAACGCGGATCTTGGGTCGCTTATTGAGGAGCATGCGGCATGCGGCATTGATCACGGTTACGTAAGCTCTCTCCAATCAATATTTTATAACGATTTTTACGAGGCCGAGGAGGAGCTTGGCAGAATGATAGGGAATAGCGGATATTTTCACACCGTTATCCCGAATCCTACCGTTCAGTGCTATGAGCACGCGCTGAAAAGGTGCTTTGATGAGTTTGACGTAAGAGGTATTCGTCTTGTGCCGGGCTATCAGGGCTACTCGCTTGAGCATGGTGGGCTGGAGCTTGTGAAAAGGTATGCCGGCGAAAGGAATATTCCGATTTTTATCAACGCGAGAATGACCGACGAGAGAATGACGCATATGATCACCCCCGAAATTCCCACCGTCAAGGAGCTTGCCGATTTCGTGCGGTCTGCGCCCGATATTAAGGTCGTTTTATGCTATCTTAAGGAAAATGAGGCAGAGGGTGTTTATGATCTTTGCCGAGACAGTGAAAATCTTTGGTTTGATACTGCGGGCATGACGTCGAGCCTTGTTTTGGGTGAATTTCCAAAATACATTGGGAAAACCGTGCTTGGAACGGGCTTTCCGCTCCGTTCTGTGAAGGCTACGGCTTTGAGGATGGAGTCCGAGATCGGAAAATGAGACGTAAATATAAAATTATCCCCCGAACGCTTTTTCGGGGGATCTGTTGCTTTTTGTATGTGATAAAAGGGATCGAGAGGCGGATAGGGAACGGTGTCGAGGGGTGTAGAAAAGATTTTGTGAATTTTTTTATAAAAGGGGTTGACAAGGGTGTTTAAATGTGATATAATATAATGCACGCAGATGAGAGATACTCAAAAGCGCATAATATCGCGGGGTAGAGCAGCTTGGTAGCTCGTCGGGCTCATAACCCGGAGGTCAGGAGGTTCAAATCCCCCCCCCGCAACCAAAAAGACAAGGTAGGACATCGTCCTACCTTGTTTTTTTGCTTACTGAAGCGCATCTGTATCTTTTGCCCTTCGGGTTATAGCCGACGAGCGTAGCTCGTTGGGCGAACAAGCGAAAACAGCACGGTGTGCTATTTTCGCGCAGTGAGACCGCACAAAGCAAGGAGTATTTGAGCGAGCTTTGCGAAGCGAAAAGACGACTATGCGCCTGCGGCGGCGCGTAGCGATAACCCGGAGGGATACTTGTTTGCCTCTCCCCGCAACCAAAAAAAGCCTTGATATTTCGGTATCAAGGCTCTTTTTTTGCCCTTTTTAGGGCTTTTTTTGATGTTTTTCAGTTTTCAAGCTCTTTCATAAGCTTTGTACTATTGCCGATCTATGCCTGTCTTTTCCTTTCTTTTTGGACGGTGATTTTGTCGGTGATAATCAAATTTGCTCTTTTTCAGGCTATTTTTGCCCTCTCAGAAGACGGACGGAAGACTCGGACGGTGGGTTGTGAAAAACCTGCCTATTTATGAAAGCTGGATATACCCACTTGTATCCCAGTGGAATGAGGATCCCGAACAGTACGATTCGTTTGTTAAGGAAAAACTCTTTAACGTGGCTATTCACTGTTAGTGAAAAATGGGGGTCATTACCTCTTAGGGAACAAAAAATTCACGCCACCTGCCACAAACGTGAGTTTTGGGCAGGGATAGCCACTTGTAAAAGGTACTTTTTGAAATACCGACGGATTTGATTATACTTGTAGGCGACTCGGATTTCGATATGTAGCGATCTAAAATCATTTGTTTTTTTCTTGAGTAAATTTTGATTTCATGATACAATCCTCCTTGTGAAAATTATATCATGAAAATATATAAGAACAGATAATGATTATTTGTAAATAAATATTTTTTTGCAAAAAACACTTGCAAAACAGCTCGAAGTATAGTATAATGATAGTGAGAAAAAATCTCACAAACATGAATAACTAGCCGAGGTTTGAGTTATAATAACATAAAACAATTATTAAATTGGAGGTAATTGCAATGCTTTGCCAATTCTCAGTTAAAAACTTTCAATGTTTAAAAGAAGAAATCACTTTTGATATGCAAGCTACTAATATAACAGAACATAATGAAAGTTTGATAGTGGATTCAGATGGAGAAAAATTTTTACCACTTGGAGTAATTTATGGACCCAATGGGTCTGGTAAGTCTACTGTTTTAAATGCGCTATATAGCATCTGTAGCAAAATAATGAAACCTATATGCGCGGTTGGATGTGATAATACGGAGTGTGCCAAACGAAATGGCGGTGCTCTTATAAAACCATTTAAATTTTCCAAAGATACAATAAATCAACCGACTGAATTTGAATTATTCTTTAGAACTGAAAAATGTGAATATCAATATATTATATCGATTCTAAAAGATAAAATAGTTAATGAGGAGTTGTATAAAAAGTCTATTTCAAGCAGCTCCTACTCAACCATGTTTACTAGAAAAGGTTCGATTATTGAGTTAAAAAATTCTTTTAAAGGGTACAATTGTAGTGGCATATCCGATAATCTCCCCTTGCTTTCCTTCTTAGGAATTACGCATGGAAGAAATGCTACCGTGAAAGATATCGTTAATTGGTTGGAAAATAGTATTGACTTTATTAACTATGGTAATCCTGATACCGATTCTCGAATAGGAGTTACAGAATCAAGTAAAATAAAATCGTTAATTCTCAAGATGTTAATGGAAATGGATATCGATATATCCGATTATAGAGTGGAAGAAACAGAGGATAATATTAGAGTTTATACCACGCATACTATTGATAAGAATAGTTACGAATTAGAGCTTAGCGAGGAGTCTAATGGAACAATAAAGATTTTTGGAATATTACCTCGCATTGCTAGTACTTTGCTTTCTGGAGGAACATTGGTTATTGACGAATTAGATGCAAAAATTCACCCCATTTTGTTAAAGTATATTATTGAACTGTTCAGCAACAAAGAATCTAATCAAAAAGGTGCACAGTTAATATTCACATCACATGATCTTTCAACCATGAATAACGATGTATTCAGAAGAGATGAAATATGGTTTATAGCTAAAGGGGAAAACAAAGCAGCTAAACTGTATTCGCTTGTGGAATTCAAGAATGATGATGGAAAAGCAGAAAGAAAGGATGCTAAGTACGATAAACGTTATTTAGAAGGAAGATACGGTGCAGACCCCTATTTAAGAAGATTTATAGATTGGGGTGAGTATTAATGGCAAGTGCGAAAAATCGAAAAAAGAAAAGAGAAATTGACCATTTAAATCCGTTAGAAAGAATATATGTGTTTTGTGAAGGAGAGCAAACAGAACCACTGTATTTTAAAGGATTTGAAAAAGCCATAAAAAACAATCCCATATACAAAAATCTTGTTCATATACACATTGAAGGTGTTGGAGCTGAAACATTACGTGTCATTTATTATGCAGAAGAGTATGTGAAACAAAACAATATAAATGGTGCGCAAATTTGGTGTGTATATGATAAAGATAGTTTTCCAACACAAGACTTTAATGCTGTATCACAAAGAGCAGAAATATTAAATGGACAACAGAATAAAGTTACGTATCATTGTGCATGGTCTAATCAGTGTATTGAATATTGGTTTATCTTAAATTTTGCAAATTATACATCAGACAATGACAGGAAAGACTATAGAAAATTCTTACATAGAAAATTCAAAGAACTGGGCTGGACTAGATACGAAAAAAACAATGAAGAATTGTTTGGAATTATGACAGAAAAAGGAGACCCAAAGAAAGCAATTGTGTATGCGCAAAGGCAGTTAGATGCTTTCAGAGGGAAAACCGATACTCAATCTGTTCCTGCCACCAAGGTTCATTTGTTGGTTCAAGAACTTGCGAAATATCTCCCTGATGATATTAAAAGCAAATATATTTAATGGTATTCGCTAGGTTCAAATCCCGTAAGCAAAACGACAAAAATATCTTTTTTATAGCCCTTACACAAAAACGAAAGCAGTCCTATGGACTGCTTTTTCGTTTTTGGAACGATGTGTTCCGCAAGCGGAACGTGATGCGCACTTCGTGCGTGATGACGGCTTTGCCTTGTGATGTGCGCTGCGGCGCGTGAGGAAGGAACACATAACATCACTTTGAGTCGCAGACATCAATACATCACTGTGCGATAGCACAACATCACTTGCCCATAAGGGCAAACATCACTCTTTACAAATTCCCAAATTTATGCTATAATATGGGTGAAAGAGAGGTGCTACTATGGCAGAATCCAAGCTTGAAATAGCACTCAAAGAATCAAGCGAGACAGGCTATTGGCTTGAGCTTTTACACAGAACAAATTACATTGAAAGTCAGCAATATAAAATTCTGTCAGATAAATGCGCTTCTATTCGTGTTATGCTAATTGCATCTTGCAAGACCGCAAAGGAGAAAAACAATGGGTAAAATCTATACTTCTTATGAGAAATTTAAAGATCAATCTAAAAGCGATTGGTTTATGGATAAAATCGGACTTGTAAAGTTCGCACTGGAAGATAAAAACTACGAGATCTATTTTACAAGGAAACGCGCTAATAAATATTCCATTATTCATTGCAAAAACAATACAATAGAGTGGGAGCAGTTTCCCGTTTTACCTCGTATTGTAGGTAGAATATATGGAATCTCCGAACCGCTTATTAGCCTTTCTCCGGCAAAGGATTGCATAAGAATTTTTGTCGTAAAAGGCAAGCCGAACTGTATCACGGGTCTTGATGAAGGAGTGTTTCACTCAATACATCAATATGATGAAAATTACATAAACGTTATGTCAGAAGCACGCTTTAAAGAGATTTAACCGTTAGGTTCAAATCCCGTAAGCAAAACGGCAAAAATATCTTTTTTATAGCCCTTACACAACAAAAAGAGAACTTTTGTCTACCAAAAGTTCTCTTTTTGTTTATCCAAGCCGCAGGCTTGGTATATCATCGCTGTTAGGCGCATATCATCACCGAAGGTGTATATCATCACGCATTAGCGTGTATTTCTGCGGCTTGATGATATGCAAAACTTCGTTTTGGTGATATACAATGCTGCGCATTGATGATATACACGGCTTTGCCGTGATTGAGTTCGAGAGTTCAAATCCCGTAAGCAAAACGGCAAAAATATCTTTTTTATAGCCCTTACACAAAAAAGATTCCATAGTCGATACAATTTCGGCTATGGGATTTTGCTTTATATACGGAAAATGCCTCATTTTCGCCCTTAAACCGCTCATTTCGGCGGTTTTGAGGGTGTTTTTTCTTTTATAAACGATAAATCCGCCATCCTCTGCCCTATAAAGACAGAAGCGGCGGATTTTGTACGTTTGAGGGTTCAATCGTTCAAGGAATAAAAAAATAATTATTTTTCAAAAACCTATTGACAATTTTCAAAAAAAGAGTATACTAATATGATTTAACGGTGCACAGTTAAATGGTCGGTTAGGGGAAAGAATAGGAGAAAAAGATTATGTACGAATTCGTTAATGATGCTGAAATCAAACCTTACCGCAGCTACTGTTCGGAAATTCTCACAGACCTTAGAGATTTGTTATTAGAGAAATATGAGATAAATACACAATTTGTATTGGTGGGCAGCGGAGCGAGAAATATGGTAATGCGAGATGGATCAGGTCCCTTCGACTTAGATTATAATCTCGTAATTATCAGTATGCCCGAATTATATTGGAATGACTTGGGCAAACTCAAAAACTTGGTTATTTCATCACTCAACAAGATTGTAGGTAAAACTTGGTTCTCCGATGGACATGATTCTACCTCCGTAGTCTCTTCTTATCTCTACCTCAACCATACGTCAACTGTTGAATTCAAATTTGATATAGCCATCTTGGGAAAGAACAGCCAAGGTAACCTGTGCCGATTGATTCACAACAAGCGGTACGGAACTTACAATTGGTGCGAAGTACCTTCATCCAAAAATGTAAGGACAAAAGCTGAAAAGCTAAAAAAGCTTGGGATGTGGAATGAAGTCAGAGATACATACGAAGAGCTGAAAAATCTCTACCTCCGCCGTGGAGATAGAGATCACCCATCGTTTGTGGTTTATGTGGAGGCAGTAAATCAGGTCTACAAAACGATCTGAAAGGAGGACTACACTATGGAAAAAGGTCACGGAGTATCGGGACATACCCACTCTCAGGCACAGCTTGATCACTATGCAAACCAAAACAATCCGAACAACTCTGCATATCAAGCCAACAATGACAACCATTCCAATCAATGCAATCCCAATAATGATGAGTATTGGAATAGCCGCGATAACGACAAAACGTAAACTATAAGCAAATCCCCGAACAGCATCGCCCTTGGTGCTATTCGGGGACTTTTCTATTCTCATCAAAGCATAACCGTTATCTCGCTGCCGTCTTTCAGCGAATACACCAAGCGATCGTCGCTGTAGACGGTAACTTTATCGACCACGGCGTGCCACAGTTTTTCGTCAAACTCAATGGGCGGTGTGATGAAGGGAGATTGTCTTGGAGTATTTTTATATTTATTGTAGTTATAAATAATTTTTCGAAAAATATTGCAATTATTTTCATTGTGGTGTATAATGAAGTCGAAAATGAGAAGGAAGGGAGTGGGTGCGATGAAGGTTTTCAGAAAAATCGCATTTTGCGGATTTATTCTTGCATCGTGCATCTTTATTTGCATCGGCTACGCCGTGGTGACGGGAAATCTGTCAATCTCCGGCTCGGCTCTCGCGACTCCGCCTTCTATGCCCGACGTTTACATCACCGACGTGACTCCCGGCAGTAGTGCGGGATGCGCGGTCAGCAACATAAACGGAACGACATTGTTTGTCAGCGTTAGCGGTGAAGGAAATGCGACCTTTACTGTCGATTTTGTAAATATATCTGATACGATATATATTTTTGATCGCGTAATAGACGGCTCTGAGGCAAATTTGGATGGCATCTATTCTGGAACGGATATTACGTATGAGGTGAGCGGAATTACACGTCTTGACGAGATTTCATCCAAGGGCGGTACGCTTTCCTGCAACGTCACGATAAAGGTTCCGAAAAACGTTACTGCGGAAAATTATGTTTTGCAGTTTAATTTCATCAAAAAGACCGGTACGGAGATTCTTCCCGGCAATGATGAATACGATATTACTCTGCAATACAACAACGGCAAGTCGGATGAAACCTTTAAGGTTCACGCGAATGATTTTGTTCCGAGACCCGAGACTCCGACAAGGTACGGATACACCTTTACGGGTTGGTATACGGACGAATCGTGTACATCTGTATGGAACTTTGAGATCGACCGAGTGAGCGGCAGCATGACGCTTTACGGCGGCTGGGAGAAGAGTGTTACTGCGTCATACAGCGTAAGCTTCAGACCCAATAACGGTGATGCCAATTACACTGCGGTAGTTACTGCAGGCTCGTTGCTGACGCCTCCTACCACGCCGGTCATGGATGGGTACACGTTTATCGGTTGGTATACGGACAGTGCTTGCACTGCTCCGTGGAACTTTGACATTGACAAGGTAAATGCGAACACAGTGCTTTACGGTGGATGGGAAATTTACGTTCCACCCGTTCCGCCCGACTGCGATATTACTTTCAAGCCGAACAACGGCGAGCCTGACACGACTATTGTTGTTCTGACAGGCGAATTTATTCCGAGACCTTCAGTTCCGGTTAAGGATGGCTACATTTTCATCGGATGGTACACTGACGAGGCCTGCACTGTGGCATGGAACTTTGAGGCAAACAAGGTGGAATACCACACGGTCCTCTACGGAGGCTGGGAATTAGCGCCGCCTAAGTATACGATAACCTTCAATCCGAACAACGGTACCGGCAACAGCACTGTTACCGTGGAGGAGGGAACGCTTATCCCTGTACCTACGACTCCTACTAAAAACGGATATACCTTTATCGGTTGGTACACTGACGAGGAATGTACGGTTGGATGGAACCTTGATACCGATTTCCCTACATCAGATATGATGCTTTACGGTGGATGGGAAAAGGCGACCTATCCCTCTGATGAGGCTCACAGCGATTTTCTTGGACTTGTTGAGGCGTTACTTTCCGATAGTAACAACTGTCTTAACAACAGCAACGTTATCTACAACGCGGTTATGGCGTCCCTGACGTCGGGCAAGCGTCCTAAGGAGGATGCGCCGATCCTACATTGCAGTGTCAACAGCGTATCGGGAGGCACTATGTCCGCGATCGCATCCTATGCGAACGCAAAGCTGACGAAGAATCTTCACTTTATATTTGAAGTGGATCCCGATCCCGCATATCAGAAAAGCAGGATGAGGATCTATATGTATTACGCCGAGGATATAGAGGATGCAAGGACCGGCGATGAGATCATGGTTTATCAGCAGATAGTCAGCCGCGGATCGGACGGCGTTTGGTATGCGGACGGTACTTACATCGGCGTTGCCACCGTTGGTGATTTCTTCGGCGGAGGTAATGCCGGAAAGGACGTAAAGACAATAAGTCCGTATACATGGCGATCGGCTGCGACGATAGCTGAGTGATCGGGTTGAAATTTTGAAGATGTAATTTTCAAAATAGATCTTTAGGGGTAAAAAATAGGAAGCTGTGGCAATGAAAATTCTGAGAAGCTGTGCGTTTTGCGGGTTTATTCTCGTTATTCTGGGCGACTGCTCCGTACGGAGATAGGGTTATGCAGTGCTTGGATTGAAGGATACCGTATTTGAAGTAGTATAATTATACGCCAAAGGACACCGAGAGGTGTCCTTTTTGGCGGTTTTGCGGAAAAATCGATGTGAAAAGAAATAAAAACTGTATTCCTCTTGAAATTTTACGGAAAATAGTGTATGATAATACTGTAAAACTCTAAAATATTAAAAAGGAGACGACAATGAGCAAGACAGTAAGTGATATTCTCAACATTATAAGAGAGAAAAATATTGAAATGGTTGACTTTAAGATGGTTGACATTAACGGTCAATACCGTCACGTGACTATTCCCGCAAAGAATTTCTCCGAGGACACCATGAAGAGCGGTATCGGCTTCGATGCCTCTAACTACGGCTACGCGGTGGTAGAGAAGAGCGACATGGTGTTTATTCCCGATCCCGACACTGCGGTTATCGATCCCTTCTGCACCATCCCCACGCTTTCTATGACGGGTAACGCGATGATAATCGATACGCCCGAAAACCGTCCCTTGCCTCAGTATCCCCGAAACATTATCAAGGCCGCCGTTGACTCTATGAAAAAGAGCGGTGTTGCAGATACTATGCTCATTCTCCCCGAATTTGAGTTCTATCTCTTCGACCGCGCGGGCTGGAACGTCAGCGGAAACGAGGTCAGCGCGACGATAGACGCTAAGCAGTCCTATTGGAACAGCGCGACAGAGGGTCTTGGCGTGGTCGTTTCCAAGCAGAAGAATTACCACATTGCAAAGCCCTTTGATATTTCCTACGAGTGTCGCAGCGAGATGTGCATGCACATGCTTGACGCGGGCATTGAGATAAACTACCATCACCCCGAGGTTGCTGCATCGGGTCAGTTTGAGATCGAGCCTCAGCTTGGCGAGGTCGTTCACATGGCTGACGCGACGATGATGATCAAGTACATCATTCACAACACCGCCCTCAAGTACAACAAGACCGCTACCTTTATGCCCAAGCCCATCTACGGCGAGGCGGGAAGCGGAATGCACGTTCACATGCTTCTTTTGAAGGACGGTCAGCCCGTTTTCTCGGACGACAACGGATATGCTCATCTTTCAGAGACTGCGCACTACTTTATGGGCGGACTTTTGAAGCACATCGCCTCTCTTTGCGCTCTCACCAATCCCTCGACAAACTCCTTTAAGAGACTTGTTCCCGGATTTGAAGCGCCTGTTACCGTTGGCTACGCTACCTCGAACAGAAGCGCGGTTATCAGAATCCCCGCATATGCAAAGAGCCCCGAGAAGCGCCGCTTTGAGCTTCGCAACCCCGATGCGACCTGCAATCCCTATTTCTGCTATGCGGCTATCCTTATGGCGGGACTTGACGGAATCAAGAACAAGATCGATCCCCATGCAGAGGGCTGGGGTCCTTACGACTTCAATCTCTTCCATCTTCCCGAGGAGGAAAAGGCAAAGCTAAAGGGTCTTCCCACGTCGCTTGAGGGCGCGCTTGACGCGCTTGAGGCTGATCACGCTTACCTCACAGCTGACGGCGTTTTCCCCGAGGAGCTTATTGCCGGCTTTATAAAGACCAAGAGGGCAGAGTGCTCCGAGCTCTCGAAGATCCCTCATCCCGCGGAATACGATAAATACTTTAACTTATAAAAGATAACGCAGAGGATTTTATATGAAACTAAATTATAAACGCACGATACTTGTCGGATTTGCATTCTTTCTGATCTCTGCCTTTTGGCAGGCTTATGACGCGATTGTTCCGCTGATCCTTACAAACCATTTCGGTTTGCCGCAGACAGCCTCGGGCGCGGTCATGTCGATCGACAACGTGCTTGCGGTGTTCCTGCTCCCCATATTCGGTGCGCTTTCCGACAAGATCAACACGAGATACGGCAGAAGAACTCCGTTTGTGTTTTTCGGAACTATAGTTGCCGTCATTGCCTTTATTGCGCTCACGTTTGTTGACAATTATCAGCTCGCAAACGTTATCAGTGCGGGCGCTCCCGAGCTTGCCGCGGCTGAGCAAACCGATGCGGCGGTTGAGCTTGCGCTAAGGCTTACAATCGAAAATCCGCTCCCCTTGATCGGATTTATCGGAACCTTGCTCGTGGTGCTTATCGCTATGGCTACCTTCCGCTCTCCTGCGGTCGCGCTTATGCCTGACGTGACGGTAAAGCCCTTACGTTCAAAGGGAAATGCTATAATCAATCTTATGGGAACTGCGGGTGGTATTCTCGTTTTGGGCCTCGGTATTATTTTCGCGACCTCGAAGGATCACTATATGCAGTACACGCCTTACGTTATCGCCGTCGTTGCAATAATGCTGACCGGACTTGTTATATTTATGATCAGCGTTAAGGAAAAGCAGTGGGCAGAGGAGATGGAGGCGGACACCGTTCGACTTGGGCTTTCGGATGAGATTCAGGAGGACGGCGGAGATAAGAAAAAGCTCTCCAAAGGCGAGCTTGCATCCTTGCTTTTGATACTTGCTTCGGTTGCGCTTTGGTATATCGGCTACAACTCGATTACAAGCAAATATTCGGTATACGCGACAAACGAGCTGCATTTTGATTTCAATCTGACGCTTATTATTGCTCAGGCGGCGGCGGTTGTGACCTATATTCCCGTTGGAATAATCGCTTCAAGGATCGGACGAAGAAAGACTATTCTCGCCGGTGTTATCCTGCTTGCGTCCGCATTCTTTATCGGAAACTTTATTGAGTCGACCACGCCCGAATTCGTTATGTATCCCGTCTTTATTCTCGCCGGAATCGGCTGGGCTACCATTAACGTAAACTCATTCCCGATGGTGGTTGAGCTTGCGAGGGGCGGAGACGTTGGCAAATACACCGGATATTATTATACCGCTTCTATGTCGGCGCAGATAGTTGCTCCTATTCTTTCGGGAGCGCTTTACGATGCCTTTGGTATGAGATTGATGTTCTTCTCGTTCGGTACCGTATTCGTTGCGCTTTCCTTTGTTACGATGCTCTTCGTTAAGCACGGAGATGCTAAACCGATGCCTAAAAAGAGCGCTCTTGAGAGCCTTGACGTAGATGATTGATATGCCCGGGATAGTTATTGCTTTATTGATAATATTCGGCTCGCTTCTCTCGCTTGCGCTTATTCTTTTTCTCGTATATCTTTTGGTGCTCGTTCGTCCGAGCGGCAGAGCGTGCGCGGATAAGGCTCTGATCTGTGACTACGCGCACAGGGGGCTTCACGGAAGCAGTGTCCCCGAAAACTCCCTTGAGGCTTTTGAGCTTGCATGCATGGCAGGACACGGAATCGAGCTCGACGTTCAGCTATCGAAGGACGGAGAGGTCATGGTTTTCCATGATTACACTCTGACACGAATGACCGGGGTTGACAAAAAGCTTTGCGAGCTGGATTCCTTAGAGCTCATTAAGCTGAGGCTCGGCGGCACGGAGCAGAGAATACCTACCTTTAAAGAGGTGCTTGAGCTTGTTGGCGGTCGTGTGCCGATACTTGTTGAATTGAAGGGCGAGAGCTTTGACACCTCGCTCTGTCCAAAGGTTGCGGAGATCCTTTCAAAATATGACGGAAGCTTTTGCATAGAATCCTTCAATCCCTTGCTTGTAAAGCAGATGAGAAAGCTTTTTCCCGATGTTTTTTGCGGATTGCTTTATACTAATGCGATAAAGGAGAAGAGAAAAGCCGACGTTATCAACGTGGCGGTCACGCTTATGGCGCTGAACTTCCTTTGCAAGCCGAATTTCATTGCGTACGATGAAAGATACAGGGAGTCATTCTTTGTAAGGGTGACAACAAGGCTATACAAGACGCCCAAATTTGTTTGGACGGTTAGGAGCCGAGAGTCGCTTGACAAGGCTCACGAGCTTGGCGAATGCCCGATTTTTGAGGGTATTGGGGCTGAGGAGTGATATAAATAAATTAAGGTTGCTTAATTATGTTAAGCAACCTTAATTTATTGCCGGGCGAGGAAAGCGTGTTGGCTTTACTTGCTGTTGAGGGAAAGTAACGTGAAAAGGGAAGAGTACGGAGATTGGGTGGAGACATTTGTGCTCACGCGTGATTAACGGTAGACACGGTGGCGTATTCTACTCATCCGTCGGCTACGCCGACACCTTCTCTCACAAGAGAAGGCTTAGGGGAGCGGTTCAGCGACGGGAAGTTCGGTAGCAAAATAGCGGAGAGGGAAAGCCAGTCTCTGAACCGAACATGTGCGCCGAGGTTTGTTTTGGATTTGGAGCGATTTTGGCGCACATTGATCGCGCTTTGCGCGAGCGGTTTGAGGGGTTTTCAGGGAGGTGGAGACCGCCGGTCTCTGAACCGAACATGTGCGCCGATGTTGGTTTAGGTTTTGGGTGATTTTGGCGCACATTGATCGCGCTTTGCGCGAGCGGTTCAGCGACGGTGGGGTCGGGAGCATAATGAGAGAGGGGTTCGCGATGCGAACCCCTCTCTCATTATGGTGCCGGAAGCCGGTCTCGAACCGGCACGGTACTTTCGTACCACGGGATTTTAAGTCCCGGGCGTCTGCCTATTCCGCCATTCCGGCGTGGTTTATTATTACCATTTGATATGATAACACACAAAGCGCGTTTTGTCAAGGTGGAATGGCAAAATATTGCACAAAAGAAAAAATATTTTTCTTTATCTTTTGCTCGTATTCGCTCCGAATGCCCTTGACACTACATATATTTTATGATATAATATCGTCTGTATGATTTTTTCTCTTTTTGAAAGGAGACAGTTATGGAGCTTTTGATTCCAATTATTTTATTCTCGATCGGTCTTATCCTCCTTATTAAGGGTGGTGACTGGTTCGTTGACGGAGCGACAGGCATTGCTCATCGCTTCCACATTCCCGAAATCCTTATAGGTGCTACCGTTGTTTCTATCGGTACGACCCTGCCTGAGGTAATGGTGTCCGCTACCGGCGCTATGCAAGGCAACGGCGCAATGGCCTACGGTAACGCTATCGGCTCTATCATTTGCAATACGTCGCTTATTGCGGCTTTGACTATCGCGATCCGTCCGTCCAAGGTTGACAAGAAATCGCTTCGTTTCCCCGTTATTGCTTTCTTCTGCGCGGCTGCTTTCTATGCCTTCGTTTCCTATTTCTTCGGTGAGTTCTCGCGCTTAGTCGGCATCGTTCTTCTTTGCGGCTTTGCGGCTTACATGACCGTTCTTATCATTCAGGCATTCAGAGACAGAAAGCCTAAGGAAGAGATCACGGGCGAGGTCGTTGCAGAGGCTCTTGAGAACGAGGTTGAGGAAGAGAATCAGAGCTCTATCGGAGACTTTGTTGGATTCCTTCTCGTTGGTGTCGGTCTTCTTGCGGTATGGGTAATTAACGTGATTTCCGCAGGCGGACTTTTGACAGACGTTTCTGACTTTATGGCGTTTGTTGGATTCTATCTCAATGCCGTGCTCGGTGCAATTTTCCTTGCTATCGGTATTGCAAAGACTATTGCGCGCAAGGGATTGGGCATCCTTAATTCGAACGTTTTGTTCCTTATTCTCGGTGCGGCTGTAATTGCTATTGGCGCGACTCTGCTTGTTGACAACGGTACGATCATCGCTGAAAAGGTTGGCGTTCCCAGCTCGGTTATCGCGCTTACCTTTGTTGCTCTCGGAACATCCTTGCCTGAGCTTGTAACCGCTGTTACTGCTCTTGCAAAGGGTCACAGCGCACTCTCGCTCGGTAACATTATCGGTGCTAATATCTTCAATCTCGTGCTTGTAAGCGGTGCCGCGGTTACGATTTCTCCCTTCGCAGTTCCCTCGGAGAAGGTAGTTCAGGGAATGAATGCTTCACTCGTCGTAGATATTCCTGTAATGTTTGCTGTAATGGCTCTTATGACGATTCCTGCGCTTATCCGCGGAAAGCTTTCGCGCTGGCAGGGAATAACGCTACTCGGCGTATACGCGGCATTCTGCGTATTCCAGTTTGCGTTCTGATGAATAAGTAAGACCGCTTCTGATTGAGGCGGTCTTTTTTAATACCTTCTTAAAAAAGGCATAATACGATAATTGAAGCTTTTTTAACGGTAGGATAATCACATTAATCCCATGCAAATTATTACGATCAGCGCGGTGAGTGTTACCAGTGTATCGATTGTAATTCCGTAAAACATTGGTCGGAGGCCTGCGTTTTTAAAGTCGATGAGACTTGTATTCAATCCAATCGCAGCCAATGCGCTCACCATAAGAAATTTGCTTGTGCTTTTAAATATTGAAGATGCCACAGCAGGAATGAATCCAACGCTGTTCAGTACAGCCAAAAGCAAGAATCCACCGATGAACCAGGGAATTATCTTGACCAATTTGACCTTTTTTTCGCCCTCGACTGCCTTCTGCTCCTTATGCTTCATACGCATTCCTATATATGCGAATACCAGAACAGTGGGGATTATTGCGATAGTTCGTGTAAGCTTGACCATTGTTGCAAAGTCGCCTGCGGCTTCAGAAAAGGCATATCCCGAGGCTACGACACTGGCGGTGTCATTTACGCTTGTTCCTGCCCATATACCGTATGCGATGTCTGCCATTTGCATTGCACGTCCCATGATGGGATACAGGGCAACCATTACCATGTCGAAAATGAATGTAGATGACATTGCAAAGGCGATATCCTTATCCTCCGCGTCAATTACGGGGGCGATCGCCGCCACGGCTGAGCCTCCGCAAATTCCCGTGCCTGCGGATATCAGGTTACTAAGCTTCCAATTAAGCTTGAATATCTTTCGGATGAAGTATCCTCCTCCAAAGCAGACGGCGAAGGTGAAAATCATTACGAAAAAGGTCATCTTGCCAACCGACATGATAGTTTTGATTGAGAGAGATGCGCCTAAAAGTATAATTGCCACCTTCAGGATTTTTTTGGATGTGAATTTGAGAGAGGGCTTTATCCATTTAGGGTGGAAAAAGCTGTTGATGGCAGTACCCATAAACAATGCGATTATAGATGCGCCGAGTATCTCTCCGGGGATGAGGCTTTCAACAAGGATTGACAGTGCAGCCACCGCAAAGCAGATGACTATGCCCAATATAAATAATCCTTTGTCTTTTAATTTTGTGTTCATGATGTGAGTTTGCTCCGAATTGTGTTTTTACTAAGCTATATTATACCACGGAGTGGATGAAAACGCAACCTCGTATTTGAATTTTTTCAATCTCTACGGTAGGGAAAAATTTTTTACAAGCAAGCATTTTAGATTTGACACGTGATTCACTGTTTTTAAAAGACTTCTGAACACCTATTGCAATGAATTTTATTGATGTATTTACTAACGTTCGAGGATTTAAAAAATTATATGTTTAAATCCTTGTGTGTTTCGGGAGCGTCCGGAACCATTTCGGATTTTTGAATTTTCTTATCTTCCTTAAACTCGTCGGTGAGATCCACTTTCTCATGTTGATCTTTATTTTCAGTTGGTTGGACCAATTCTCCGTCAGCCATATTGGGAAGGTTTTCGTTAGCCAACTGTTTCTTGTAGATATCGTCAATGAAGTTATATGCTTTTTCGTATTCTGTTTCTATTGCAGCGGATTTTGAGAATGCGTACTCTGCTTCCTTAGCGGCTTGCTTGGTATATTTTACCTCTTTGAGAGCGTCTTCGGCAGCTTTAATATAGTTGCGCATTTGTTTTACCTCGGAGCGGTGGATCAATCTCCAGAAGAATCCGTTGTCTTTAAGCTCCTTTTTAACCGCCTCCTTGCGCATATAGGTGTCGTGCATGCCCGCTTTGTGCTCGTCATCGGTGGTGGCGTAGTCACGGGTTTCTCCGGTAAGAGAATCTACTCTTATGGTTTCAATTGTTCTGTGCGCCTCTTCATAACCGTATTTCTTAAAGGAATACATTGTTTCATCTAAGAGGGTGTAGCTATTAAGCTGATGTCCGACGAGATTTTTTGCGTCTTGTGCGGTCAAGCCAAGCATGTTCCGGGGGGTATAGGTTGCGTCGATATCCTTTGCCATAGCTCCGACAATCTCGGCAAACTGTTCAAGGAACTGCGCGGGTCTTGCCATACCTCTTATTGCCATATCAGCTTGGTATGCTTCATTTCCATCTAAATCATACAGATCTGAAACAAGCTTTTGACGCATGGGCTCATATCGCTCTGCTTCCTTGCGGAAAGAGGATTTAAGAACCTCTCGCAAGGCTTGTTCACGCAATTCGCCTTGCTTTTTCATAGCCTGTTTTACTTGTTTATAGATGGCTTTGTGTTTGTATTCGAAACGGTTTTTTTGGCTGAGTTCGTTTAAAATGTTTGTGTATGACATATTTGTGTTTCTCAATCCTTTCTGAAAAGATGTCTTATGTGATGTTATTATAACATGTGATACGTTACAAATGTGTTACAAATTGCAAAGATTATTAAAAACGCAAGAAAAAATAATACAATTTTGCTGTGCGCTTATATTTTTAAAATAAATATACCGAACGCAAAATTCAATTTAGGCTTTTGAGGCGGAAAGAGAGTGCTCCTTACCCTTTCCCCGGAATGCAGAAAAGGGATGCTTGCAGCATCCCTTTTTGCATTGGCGGAGAGAGAGGGATTCTGAACCTAATTCCAAGCCTTGCGCCTTGGAGATCGAGTTCTCCTTACCCTCTCCCCCCACAACGCAGAAAAGGGATGCACACAGCATCCCTTTTTGCATTGGCGGAGAGAGAGGGATTCGAACCCTCGTGTGCTTGCGCACAAACTGATTTCGAGTCAGCCCCGTTATGACCACTTCGATATCTCTCCGTATATGATTAAACTCCAATAGAGTCTAATTTTTGTAATTTATCTTGCGGGGCGCCCGTTATGTCCTGTTGCGGTGCCCGAAATTTTTTGCTCGCTGAGCTCACAAAATTTCGACCGCTGCCACTCCTTATTGCTCGCTTGATCTGCCACAGGCAGCGCTCGCAAACGTCCCCACTTCGATATCTCTCCGTATATGATTACTCTCGGTAGAATTTAGCGGTTATTTTAACGACCAGATTATTATATCACAATTATAACAAAAAATCAATACCTATTTTAAAGATTTTAAATTTAAATTTGTTTTTGTACTTTCGGCCGGATTTATGTCTCAATCGGAAATTATCTTTCTGTGGGGAAAGGGAGCCTTATCAGTCTTCTTTTATATTTGCTTTTTTGTACATTCGGTAAAAATTGCTGTAATTATCATATCCCACGGTGCGGGCGGCGTGGGTGGCGGAGGCGCCGTTCGCCATGAGCATTGAGGCGTATGCCATCTTCTTTTGTATGATGTACTGCTTTGGCGAGATCTGCATGCGCTCCGAAAAAATATGGCAGAGCGAGGAGCGGGAGATGAAATGCGCTTGCGCGATCCCGTCAAGCGTGAGCTTCTTCTCGATGTTTGCGTCTATATAGCGTATCACGCGCTCAAGCAGTCCTTCGCTTGATTTGGCATCCTCGCTTTGCTTTGCGTGTTTTCCGTCTGCGCAGGTATAGAGCATTTTTATTGCTATCGCATCTGCAAGGGGAGAATAATTCTCGCCGTCTCCTCCCGTTATCACGCGCATAAGATCCTCTGAAAGAGAGTAGAAGGAGCTATGGTGGAATATTGGCGCTTCGCTTGATTCGTCTGCGAGCCTTTTCGCTATCGCTTCGGGCAGGACAGAGGCATCGAAAAGCGCGGTTATTCGTTTATATTCGCTATTATTCGTTACTGTGACGCTATGATAGGTCAGCGGCGCGATGACCGCGCTCTCACCCTTTGAGCAACGGTAGGTGCGTCCCTCGACCATAATATCTATGCTTCCGCTCATTACCGATATGAGCTCGAATCGGATATGGCAATGATTTTCGCGAAGGGTGGCGTTATTTGTGTCGCCCTCCGAATATCCGAGGTCAAATTTTTCGGTTTTCATAAAAAGCTTCATTTGCGCTCTCATTTCATCAATTTTTTTTGATTATAGCACACCTTTGCAAAAAAAGCAATATTGAAAACAAAAAAAGATATTGAAATTACTTTTTTTATATGGTAAAATCAAATCATAAGGTCGCGGGGCATTGATCGCGGCGGGAGGTAATGGTTTGGAGTATTTATTAAATTTACCGCTTGTATTTTCGGGTAAAAAATTTGAAAACCGTGTTTGTTTTCAGCCTATGGAGGGATGCGATTGCAACACCGACGGCACGCCGAGCGAGCTGACGGTTGCAAAATATCACTCTGCCGCGCGCAGTGGCGCGGGACTTATCTGGGTTGAGGCTTGCGCGGTTTGTCCCGAGGGGCGCACGACCCCAAGGCAGATGATGCTCACGAGTGAAAACGTTGGAGCTTTTAAGAGCTTTATTGCAAATCTTAGGCAGATCGCGCTTGACGAGTGCGGTGTTAAGCCTATCTTTATTCTTCAGCTGACTCATTCGGGCAGGCAGAGCATTTCTCCCATGATAGCCTACCGACATCCGATATACGAGGCGACTCGCCCTGTCAGTGACGAATGCATTGTGAGCGATGAGTACATAGACACGCTCCCCGAAAAATACGTTCACTCGGCACGGCTTGCGATTGAGGCAGGCTTTGACGGAGTTGATATTAAATCCTGCCACGGCTACCTTATGCAGGAGCTTCTTTCCTCCTTTACAAGGAGCGGAAGATACGGCGGCAGCTTTGAGAACAGAACAAGGCTTTATCTTGATGCGATACGCGCGGTAAAGGCGGCGGTTCCTGCGGATTTCCTTGTCGTGACGAGGCTTGGCATTTCGGACATGATGCCTTATCCTTACGGATTCGGCACGACCGACAAAAACGAGCTTGATCTTCGTGAGCCCGACATGCTTATTGAGAAGATAATGGAGCTTGGTATCTCGCTTGTAAACGTTACTATCGGAAACCCCTATTACAATTCGCACGTCAACCGTCCCTTCAGAAAGGGCGCGTACACGCCGCCCGAGGAGCCCGACGTGGGGCTTGAGCGATTTATTACGGTTGAGAGGCATATTAAGGAGAAATTCCCGAGCCTTGTGCTTATCGGGTCGGGCCTCTCCTATTACAGAGAGGATCTTATCGAGAGGGCGGAGGCACAGCTTTCGGACGGCATATGCGACATTGTCGGATTTGGCAGAGAGTGGCTTGCTTATCCTATGTTTTACAGAGATTGGAAGGACGGAGAATTTGATCCGAGGAAAACCTGCGCTTCCTGCTCGCGATGCACGGCGCTCATGAGAGCAAAATGCGTTGCCGGATGCGCGATGTTCAACGATTACTATAAAAAATTGTACGGAGAAAAGGTAAAATGAAGAAAATAGCAGTTGTTACGGGAGCTTATCAGGGAATAGGCAAGGGAATCGCGGACGGACTTAAAAATGCGGGATATGAGGTTGTTTATTCCGACGTTCACGCCGAGATGGATGGCGAGGTATATTGCAAATGCGACATTTCAAGGGCGGAGGATAGGAGCGCGCTTGTTAAATTCGTGCTTGAGAAGTACGGACGCATCGATCTCCTTGTCAACAATGCGGGCGTTGCGTGCAAGGTGCGCCTTGACGTGCTTGAGACGACCGAGGAGAGCTTTGACAGAGTTGTCGGTATCAATACGAAGGGTACGTTTTTTATGTGCCAGGCATTTGCTAACGCGATGATAGAGTGTCAGGGTAAGGGGCTTTGCGATTACACGCCGAGAATCGTCAATATCGCTTCAAATTCAAGCTACACGTCATCGACCAGCCGTGGCGAATACTGTATTTCAAAGGCGGGAGTCTCTATGACCACGCTCCTTTTCGCGGACAAGCTTGCGGAGTACGGTATTCCGGTATTTGAGGTAAGACCCGGTATTATAAAAACACCTATGACCGAGGTGGTCAGTGCGAAATACGACAAGCTGATATCCGAGGGAATCACGCCCATAAAGCGTTGGGGAACTCCCGAGGACGTTGCAAACTGCGTTATCGCGGCGGCAAGCGGACTCCTTGATTTCGGAACCGGTACGGTTTTGAATGCGGACGGCGGATTCCATATAAGACGACTTTGATTTTTGGAGTGGATATGAGAAAATATGATTTTGACGCGGTCATTATAGGCACGGGATGCGCGGGCTACAACTCTGCGGACTGGCTTTATGATCTTGGAGTTAAAAGCATTGCTATTGTGACCGAGGCGGTAAATGCGGGCACGTCACGAAACACGGGAAGCGACAAGCAGACCTACTATAAGATGTCATTGGCGGGCGATGCGGGCGACAGCGTGAGAGCTATGGCGGAAACCCTGTTTTCGGGAGGAGCTATGGACGGCGACGTTGCTATGTGCGAGGCCGCGGGCTCTGTGCGCAGCTTTTTGAAGCTTGCAAATTTAGGTGTGCGTTTTCCGACCAACGAGTACGGCGAATACGTTGGATATAAGACAGATCACGATCCCTACTGTCGCGCGACCTCAATAGGTCCTTACACCTCAAAGAAGATGACCGAGGTGCTTGAGCGCGAGGTCACAAGAAAGGGAATATGCGTGCTTGACAGGGCGCAGGCGGTCAGGATACTTGTTGACGATGGGAAAGTGACCGGTCTTTTGTGCATTGACCGCGCAAGCACAGATAAGCTTGAATATATTGCGATACGCACGCCTTACGTCATTCTTTGCACGGGCGGCCCTGCCGCGATATATTACGACAGCGTTTATCCTACCTCTCACACCGGAAATTCCTCCTTGGCGCTTGATGCCGGAGCGAAGTTCTCGAATCTTTCCGAGTGGCAATACGGTCTTGCGTCTACAAAATTCCGCTGGAACGTATCGGGCACCTATCAGCAGGTATTGCCGAGATATATTTCGGTCGATAAGAGCGGTGTTGAGCGCGAATTTTTGAGAGAGTTTTTTGAGAATGATTCGGAAATGCTCAAAAATATCTTCTTGAAGGGATACGAATGGCCCTTTGACGTGCGCAAGATCTACGGCTCGTCTTATATCGATCTTCTCGTTTACCGCGAGAGCGTTATTTTGGGTCGCGACGTTTACATGGATTTCACTCGCGAGCCGAGCGGACTTGAGGACGGCTTTGGATCGCTTGACAATGTTAGCTATACATATTTGAAGAACTCAGATGCTCTTGTTCCTCTGCCTATTGAGAGACTTCGCAAAATGAATCCCGGAGCTATTTCGCTTTACGCCGATCACGGCATTGACATTGCGCGCGAGCCGTTGAAAATTGCGGTGTGCGCACAGCACAACAACGGCGGTGTGAGGATCGATTCGGATTGGCAGACCAACGTAAGGGGACTTTATTGTGCGGGAGAAGCGGCAGGAAGCCTTGGTATTTTCCGTCCGGGCGGCAGTGCGCTCAATTCCTGCCAGGTCGGCAGTATGAGGGCGGCAGAGCATATAGCTTCTGTGGCTGATAATTCTGTATCGGAGCGCTTTGAGGAGATACTCGGTGAGGCGATTTCGTGCATTGACGGCATTATTGCAAGAACACAAGCCGATTGCTCGACCGTTCGGGATATGAGAGAGACATATGCCAAGAGGATGAGCCGCGCGTTTGCGTTTTTGCGCGATATTGGCGTTATGGAGAGCGCGCTTTGTGAGATCGAGTCTGATCTTGACTCATTTGAGGATAAAAACAAGTGGAGCCGTGTTACCGAGATCCCGACACTGCTCAAAAATCTTGATATAATCAAAATGCAGGGAGCGGTTGCGAGATCTATGCTTTTCTCTGCGAAAAAATACGGCTCGCGCGGCTCGGCTTACGTTCTTTCGGGCGGCGACTTTATGCAAAGAGAGCCTATCCCCGAAAACTCGGAGGGGCGCGGATACGCAGTTGTGCTTGACGGAGAATGTGTTAGTGCGGTTGCCATCAAGCCGCTGCCCGAGAGAGATCTTTGGTTTGAGAGCGTTTGGGGTAAGTACAGAGCAAAATGGGGGAATGGCTGATATGAGATCTCGCTATCTTATAGTTATGGAACGCGCTCTGGAGGCTTACAGCTATCGGCAGATAGACGAATATTTCGACGAGGTAAAGCGTGACGGACTGACAGAGCACGGTTTTGCAAGGCTTACTGTTAATATAGGCACGATGCTTGCTCACGGCAGAAAGCAGGAGCTTTACGGAAGATTTATTGAAATGATGAGCTTTTGCTGTGCGCACATGTCGACCGATCGCGCGGCGAATGATTTTTCAGTTCAGGAGATTATTGCCTGCATCGATCTTATTTGTGAAAAGGAAATCGTTGACAAGTGCATTGTCAACGCCTGGCGCGAGGATCTTAAAAAGCCGATAATTTACAACGAGGTTGCAAAATCTCCCGATCAGCTTGCATATAACTGGGTGCTTTTCTCGGCTACCGGTGAGTTTTTGCGAATGAAGCGCGGACTTTGCCCCCTTGATATGGATTTTATCGATATGCAGCTTGCGACGCAGGTCGTTCATCTTGATGAAAATCTTATGTACCGTGATGCGGCGGCACACGCGCCGGTTGTCTATGATAACGTTTCAAGAGTGCTTTTCTCGATACTTTTATATTACGGATATGACGGAAAATATCGTGACCTTATAGACAAATGCTTGCGCCGCGCGGGTCTTATTTCGCTGAGGATGCAATCTGCCACGGGTGAGATAGCGAGCGGAGGAAGATCAAATCAGTTTTATCACAACGAGGCGCATCTTGCCGTTATATTTGAGTTTGAGGCGGCGAGACACAAGAAAGAGGGCAATTTGCCTCTTGCCTCGAAATTCAAGAGGGCGGCTTCCGATGCTTTGGCGGTTATTGAGCGCGGACTCTCAAAAGAGCCCATTCATCACGTTAAAAACCGTTTTCCGCTTGAGAGCAAATACGGATGCGACGGATACGGATATTTCAACAAATATATGATAACCGCGGCATCATTTCTCAACTGGGCGAGGATCTTTTGCGATTGTGAGATAGAGGCTGAGGGCGAGCCCTTTACCAATGCCGATGCCTTTATGCTGTCGGATGATTTTCATATGACTTTTTTGCGCTCCGGAGATTACAGCGTACAGATAGATACGAATGCAAATCCGGACCACGATGCGAGCGGTGTTTGCAGGATACACAAGCGAGGCGCGCCGAGCGAGATCTGCTTATCCTGCGCGGGAACGGCTACTCCCATATATTTCGTTGACAGAGAGGATTGCTGTGACGTCTCCCTTGCCGCAGGAATGATAAAGAGCGGTGAGCCGATCTTTAAAACGCGCGGAGAGTATGAGGTGATCTCTTGCTCGGCAAGTGATAATATTGCTTTTGCGGCTCTTGCCTGCGAGCTTGACGGAGAGAGGCTGGAGCTTCGGGTCAAGACATCCTGCGACGGAATTGACATCACCGTTTCGGGAGATGGTGAGGTTGCTTTGATGCTTCCTGTATTTGATTTTGACGGAGAGGAGCATACCGAGATAGCTTGCGACGGAATAAGAGCTGAGATAAATTATCACGGATATAAATGCGAATATTTGACGAGCGGTCAGATCAAGGACACGGGCAAGATCGGTTGCACGCGCAACGGTCATTATAGGGCATTATATGCGATTGGAAACGGATCTGTGCAGATTCATATTTCAATAGAAAAGGCGTGAATGCCGCTATTATTGATATTATATTTAAATAAAAAAATAACGGGGGGATAATCATCTCTCCGTTATTTTATGGGTAATCAATTCCGCTTTCGTCACCGCAACGCTTAAGTCTGTGTATTCCCTTATACACTCCCTTGAATACTCCGTATTTCTGAACTGCAAGAATCATATATTCCGAGCAGCTCGGCTCCATCGTACAACGGAGGCGAACCTCGTCAGGTGCTTTGTTCTGATATACATGCACCGCCCAGATTATCGCGCGCTTCGCTATGAAAAGAAAATATACTGCGCTGTATGCGACAAGCACGATAACGCATATCCACGCTTTGCCATATGGGATGAAAAGCAGTCCCACAAATTGCAAAATGTAGACGAGAAGCGCGATTATCGGTTTTACATAATTTATTTTAGGGCGTCTTAGAGGATTATTTGGGACAAATTCGTCGGTTTTCTTATCGGTGACATACCCCGCATCCGCCGCTACAATAATGTCATCGTTTTTCATATATGCAATATTTCACCTTGAATTTTAAATTATACGGCTTATCTCACATAAAGTGAGATAAGCCGTTTTGCTTTAAAGGATATCAATTAATAAATTGATTAAAGACCCTTCTTTTCACGGATCATTGCCTTAGCAGCCTGGATGCTCTGCTCAATGGTCTCGGTGGTTCTGGATGTGAAGGAGTAGTAATCGTTAGGAACAACGATCTTAAGAGTATCCCACTCTCTGTTAGCGTGAACGTACTTCATCTTCGGGATGCATCCCTTGCCCTTAATGGGAAGGATACGCTCCTCAACCTCATGCTCAGTTGTGATGCATGTGATGTCGGTGTAGAAGAAGTCTCTTGTGAACTCGATTACGTTATCGCTGATGGTGTCCAAAGTGTAGCTGTAGGTGTAGAGCTGAGTTGCAGAGAAGAATATGTAGGTAACGTAGTAGATGTTACTTACATAACGGAAGGTGTTCTCGTCAACCGCCTCGCCCTGAAGGTAAACGTCGTCGCCTCTGAGATTAAATCCGCTGAGGATTACAGGGGGGATCTCGCTGATCTGGGACTCGTCAAGACCGATCTTGTTGAGCGCACGCTGCTTGAGATCGAGGTCGGATACGGTCTTCTGTACGTACTCAATGTACTCGTCCATGGTCATTGCACCGTTTTTGAGACAGCCCTTGCCCTTAAGACAACCCTTCTTGTTCTTGAAGAGGTCGATAGGTCTTACAAGGAAATCGATGCAAGCGCACTGATCCTTGCTTTTGCCGTTCTGCATGGTCTTTCTGAGTGCTGCATAAAATGCTTCGCTGCTGTTGTTCTTTTTGAAAAGATTGAATGCCATTTTTGGTTCCTCCAAATTTTATATTTTTTATATTAGATTTTTGGGTTTAAAATTAGTTCATTGCTACCGGATCAACTCCGAGAATAGAGTAGAGCTCGGCAACGTCTGCATCCGAATATCCGAGAGAGGATGCGTTTGCAAGACAATCCTTATAATTAGGTGTGGTATTTAAGAATTTACGCTTGAAATAGTCGTATTTAATATATGCCATGTAGTAATAGTAAATTCCCTTGGGCTCGATCATTATAGCGGCGTTGAGAAGCTCGAGCGCCTTGTCTATCTCGGGACGGGACTGCAAAAATGCTTTCTTACCCTTAAGAGCGCAAATGGCTGCATAGAAATACACATCCGCATCGTCAAAATTATCCTGAATTGCTTTCATAAACGATTCAAAAGCTTCATTATACATTTTAAGCTTAAGATAGCACATTGCGATAGAGGAATTGAGCGCAGTGCTGTCCGGTTGCTCCTGAAGCTGCTTTTTGTACGAGCTTGCGTACTTGTTCAGCATAAGAGGGTTGAGGGAGGACATGTCATTGAACGTGCGGATGGTAATAGGTCTTGAGCACCATTCACACTTCTTCTGATTTACTGTTACTGCCGCTCCGCAACCGGGGCAGGTGATGTCTACAACTTGGGTTGCCATAATAACCTCCAATAGTACTGTTAAGCATAAGATTACACTTAGAAACACATATGCAACAATGTATACTAAATCCATTTTAGCACTGCTTTTCCTCAATGTCAAGGGTTTTTAGGAAAAAAGGTGAAAAAATGGCGTATTTTGTCCTTTTGGTCGCTGATATTCCATATTTTGCGAATAATGCGATGATTTTTAAACAAAAAATGCTTACGGAATCGCACAAAACATAGAACCGTAAGCATTTTTGTTTTCTTTTTATATTTTATATTATTTCTGCGGGTCAAGGTATTTCCAAGCTCCGATTATATAATTCAAACCGGAGTGGATAGTGAGGTATACCGTTACGACCGTGGTTACAAAGGTAATGGGCGGGAAGCTTGCGACAAAGCCGCCTACATTGAACGCCGACCAGAGCATAGGCTCTATGATAGCGGCGCAGACCGCAACTATCTGAGTTACCGTTTTGACCTTGCCCATCCAGTTCGCCGCTATGACGACACCGCTTGATGAGCTTGCCACAAGTCTTATAGAGGTTACCGCAAGCTCGCGGAATATGACCACGATGAGTGTGAAGAAATAAAGCGTTGCTACCTCTCTGCTTCCTTTTACGGAATTTGTATAGAAAATGCAGAGCATTGCGCCGATTACCATGAATTTATCCGCAAGGGGATCCATAAACTTGCCGAAATCGGTGACGAGATTATGTTTTCTTGCTATCTTGCCGTCAAGCATATCGGTTAATGAAGCCACTATAAAAAGGAGCACACCTACAACGGTGAGAATATTATCGGTCAGCTTGCCAAACTGTACGAACG
Source organism: Eubacteriales bacterium (assembly GCA_045638385.1). Lineage (GTDB taxonomy): Bacteria > Bacillota > Clostridia > Oscillospirales > CAG-272 > SVTX01. Next base: position 30,389 of record JAZUBI010000128.1, on the reverse strand, counting down.
TGGGCAGGAGCATTACGACCATAAAGATCGGGACCATTATAAGACGGATGACCGTCAGTTTATTAGGAAGATTCATTTTGCTCATGATGCGGATCCTTTCCTTTATAATATACTTATTGCTTCATTGCGAAGCCGCAGAGGTCATAATCTGTAACACTGCGCACCTTTACCTTTACAAAGCTGCCGGGGGCGATCCTTGTGTCGGATTTGAAAAACACCTTACCGTCGATCTCGGGGGCATCTGCCTCGCTTCGACCGAAGTGATATTCGCTTACAGGGTCGTAGTCCTCGCAGATAACGGTGACTATTGAGCCCTTTTTCGCCTTGTTTGCCTCGTCGCTGATGTGGAGCTGTGTGCGCATGAGAATATCCATTCTGTCCTGCTTCACCTGCTCGTCGATCTGATCCTCGAAGTCATAGGCGGGAGTGCCTTCCTCGCGCGAGTAGGTAAACACTCCTGCGCGGGCAAATTTCTGCTCCTTGACAAATTCGCAGAGCTCCTCGAAGTCCTCCTCGGTCTCGCCGGGAAATCCGACGATGAAGGTTGTGCGGATGACTATGTCGGGGATCTCGCGGCGGAGCTTTGAGAGCACCTCGCGTATTTCCTGACTCTTTCCGTGTCTGTTCATTCTGCGGAGGACACTGTCGCTGATATGCTGGAGGGGGAGATCGATATAGTGAAGTATTCTCGGATTATTCTTCATTTCCTCGATAAGACCGTCGGTGATCTTGTCGGGGTAGCAATAGAGGACACGTATCCACGGGATGCTTGTTTCCTCGGTGATCCTGCGGAGAAGCTTATCAAGACAGTATTCGCCGTAAAGGTCGATTCCGTATCTTGTCGTATCCTGCGCGATGACGGTAAGCTCCTTGACTCCGAGTGAGTCGAGCTCCTTTGCTTCCTTTATAAGATCCTCCATAGGACGAGAGCGGAATTTGCCGCGGATGTCGGGGATCGCGCAATAGGTACAGCGGTTATCACAGCCCTCGCTTATTTTGAGGTAAGCGGCATAGTCGGGGGTGGTGAGTATTCTGTCGCCGCCGAGTCTTACGGTATCCTTATCCTCGTGCGAGAAATATCTGCAATCGGGATCGTTACGCCTGCGCTTCTTGCCGATGTTGGCGATAACGTGATCTACCGCGTCGCATATGTTATGGATGCTTCCGACTCCAAGCACGGCGTCTACCTCGGGGAATTCCTCGAGTATCTCCTTGCCGTATCTCTCCGCCATACAGCCGGTGACTATAAGTCCTTTGAGTGTATGGTGCTTTTTGAGCCAAGCGATATCGAGTATGTTATCGATCGCTTCCTTTTTTGCGGATTCGATAAATCCGCAGGTGTTGATTATTACTATGTCCGCGTCGGTCTCCTCGGGGGTTATTTCATGCCCTTTGGAGGCGACCTCATGGAGCATTACCTCGGTGTCGAGCTGGTTTTTCGGACAGCCGAGAGATATAAATCCAATTTTCATGTTTTACTGCCTTTTTGTTATTTCAGATCTCGCTTAAAATGCGAAGAACACGGGAAGTCCGTTCTTGTATTCGGGGTAGCACTCGCCCTCGATGAGGGGGAGTATGTAGCGCAGGCACTCGTCTGTTACATGGTTTCCGCGCTCGTTTATAAAGTGCTTGGGCACGAACTTTGTGCGGTTTGCGATAAGATCGATGTCCATGTGTCCGTAAACCGATGAATAGGGCTCGCCCTTATCGTCGTTGCGGAGTATTACCATCATCTCGCGGCTGACACCCTGCTCTGCGGCGCAAACAGCCGCCTTACCGACGCCGAACGACTCCTCGATGTCGCAAAGAGAAGCGATGTGAGAAGCGCAACGCTGGGGAAGGTTGAGCTCTATCGAGCGAACCTTGATACCGAGCTTTTCCTTGATCGCAAGCTCAAGCGCCTTTCCTGTTCCTGCGAGATATTTATGACCGAACGCATCGACTGCGCCGCCCTGTGTGCTCTCACCGACGAATCTTCCGTCTGCAAACTGAAGTCCCTCGGATACGGCAACTACTACGTTGGGCTTTTCCGAAAGTATCTTTTTGAGGTCTGCGAAGAACTCGTCCATATCAAATGCTCTCTCGGGGAGATAGACAAGATCGGGGGAGGGGAGTCCTGTGAGTCTGCCGACCTCGCTTGAAGCTGTGAGCCAGCCTGCATCACGTCCCATTATCTCAACCACGGTTACTGCCTTTACGGTATAAACAGCCGTGTCGCGGAGGATCTCCTGCATTACAACGGAGATGTACTTTGCCGCGGAGCCGAAGCCGGGGGTGTGGTCTGTTCCGAGGAGGTCGTTATCGATGGTTTTGGGTACTCCGATAACTCTTACCTCATATCCGCACTCGCTTGTATACTTTGAGAGCTTTGCAACGGTATCCATTGAATCGTTGCCGCCGATATAGAAGAAATATCTTATGTCGTACTTTTTGAACTCCTCGATGATCTTTTCAAAGGTCTGCTTATATTTTGAATCGCTTTCTGTCGGGAGCTTCTTTCTGCACGAGCCGAGAGCCGCCGCGGGTGTGCGCTTAAGCGTTTCGTAGCTCTTTTCGTCCTCAAAGTAGGGATTGAGGCATATTACGGTATCTGCCAAAAGTCCGTCGATACCGTTCTTCATACCGTATACCTTATCTATAAGCTCGGACTGCATTGCGCCCTTGATAACGCCTGCGAGCGTTGCGTTTATTGCCGTTGTCGGTCCGCCCGACTGTCCTACGATTGCGTTTCCCTTTAAAGTTGACATTTTTGTTACCTTTTATCCTTTGCTTTTAAGTTTTTGCTGTTTGCTCTCGCTGATCCTTGCGTTGATCGGGCGGGAGGTTGCGGTGACTGCGATGATTCCTACGGCGATTCCCGCGGCTATCAGGAGCGCGGACTCACCGTTTTGTGAAAACATAACCATGTCGTCCTGAACTATTCCGAGCATGGTGTAATAGAGTCTTGCTCCGGGAACGAGGGGGATCATACCGATTATTATCATTACCGTAGCAGGAGTTTTTATTTTGTGTGCCATAATGTCCGAATATGCGGCGGCAAGTCCTGCGCCTATAAAGGAGGAGAGGAAAAGTCCCCATCCAAGCAGAGCGACAAGCTCAAAGGCGAGGCAGGAGATCACGGCGGAGAGAAGCGCGAAGAGAAAATGCTTTTTCGCTACCCCGAAAAGGAGGGCGAATCCCACCGAGCCTATAATGCCTGCAGTTAATACTATGGCGATTCTGATCAGTTCATTCATTATGCGACACCTCCGAAAATCAGTATGGCGACCGCATAACCTGCCGCTATTACGATAGCGTCGATTATGACAGAGCAAAGTCTAAAAAGACCCGACATTATTTCTCCTCCGAAAAGGTCGCGGAATGCGTTTGTCATTGCAACTCCCGGAATGAAGTTCATTATGTTGCCTATCATTATTATATTTGCGCTGCAGATCGGAAATGCGCGCCCTAAAAGCAGAGCGGCGACTCCTCCGACAAGACAGACTGCGAATTTTGAAACTATGGGATTTGTATGGAGCTTATCCATCCAAATGCTAAAGAAGCAGAGAGGGAGTGCGATGAAGCCGGAGAGCAGAGCGTTCGCGATCATACTGAGGATAACGTTCCCCGAAAATCCGTTTGTAAGATCGCTGAAAAAAATTGCGAATCCGAGCGCGGCAAGCACGCTGCCTATGACGAATATAGGTAATTTTATGACGGTTTCGGAAACGATCTCCGACATTCTTTTTACGACCTCGGCCTTTTCCGGGCGGTCTGCGCAAATACTGCGTGAGAGCTCGTTGAGCTTTGCAAGTCGGTTAAGATTCGTTGAGGTTGAGCTTTTTAATCTGCGCGTGCAGGTTCTTCTTGATTCGTTGAAATCGACCGTGAGGACTATCATTGAGAAGATCGCGGTGACGTCAACGTGCGTGGCTCCGTATGCCTTGCAAATTCTCGTTATGGTATCCTCTGCGCGGGTTATTTCGCCGCCGCTTCTGAGTATGTGCTCTCCAAGCTCCAAGGCTATGAAAAGCACGTCATCGGTGGGAATCGCGCTCGGATTTATTATTTGAGTGTTTTGATCCATTTTTATCACCAACGGTTAATTTCAGATTGAGGGTGTGAGGGTTTCCTCGGCGCTTTCTGTCTTTGCTTTTTTGAGCGAGCTGACAGAGCGCGCGGTATAGGTGTAGATCGCGGGCTTCGTTTCGCCGTCCGCCTGGAATGCGAGCGATACGCCGTTGTAGGATACTGTGACCTCATCGCACTCGAATATAGTTACGATGTCGGTGTGCTTTATGTGCTTGCCCTTGTAGACCGAGGGGAATATCGAGAGTATTTTGGCTCTTGATCCGCCGTGCATCACCATTACGCTGAGCTTGCCGCTCTTTCTGTCCTGCGTGGGGGCGATCATCATTCCGCCGCCGAAGAAGCTACCGTGCATAGCGGTCGCCATCCAAACGTCGTCAAAGTGATGCTCAACTCCGTCTACCGTGACGGTAGCGGAGGGGTGCTTATATTTGTATGCCAAAAGCTTTAAAGCTATAAGCTTATAGCTTGCCTTTTTGCCGGTGCGCTGTTTATATTGCTCGACCTTGCTGCATACCTCTCCGTCCATTCCCATGCCGACTCCGTTGATAAAGCAACGCTCCTCGCCGTCAATTTCTACCGTGGGAAGCTCGTTTATGTATTCTCGGATGTCAACAAGATCCTCGTTGCCGGTCTGACCTATATCGTTAAGAAAATCGTTTCCGGTTCCGGAACGGACAAGAAAGACGGGGCAGGGGAAGGCTATTCCGCGAGTGTTATTTGCGAAGTGATGGAGTGTTCCGTCGCCTCCGCAGATAAGAACTCTGTCCCCCTCAACGAGTGAGGCGCAGAAATCTCTTACGTTGACGTCGAGCAGGCTTATCTGCTTTACGCCGAGGCGATCAAGCTCCTCTTTGCCGGGAATTATATTAAGATCGTTATTCTCGCTATTGGATTTAGGATTGAAAAGAATATAATTCATATTACTTTGATTCCTTTTTCGTCTTGTTTTTTGGGGATGCCTTCAGAGCCTCAAGCTCACGGGTGAGCGCATCTATCTTCTGCTCGAGCTTGTTTATTTCCTGCGATATGGGGTCGGGAATATGGATCTGGTCGAGGTCATCAACGCGGCGGCCGCCCTGACGCGCGATGCGCGCGGGGATACCGACTGCGGTGCTGTTTTCGGGGATGTCCTTAAGAACGACCGCGTTTGCGGCGATCTTGCTGTTGTCGTCTATCACGATAGGGCCGAGAACCTTTGCTCCCGCGCCTACAAGGACGTTATTTCCGAGTGTGGGGTGACGCTTTCCGACGTCCTTTCCCGTTCCTCCGAGTGTCACACCCTGATAGAGTGTGCAGTTGTCACCGATCTCGGTGGTCTCTCCGATAACGACGCCTGCGCCGTGGTCGATCACAAGCCCCTTGCCGATGGTGGCACCCGGATGTATCTCTATTCCGGTGAAGAATCTTGCGGTCTGGCTCACCGCCCTTGCGGAGAATGTATGACCGCCGAGGTAGAGCTTATGCGAGACTCTGTACGCGAGGATCGCGTGGAGTCCCGAATAGAGGAGCAATACCTCCACGTCGCTTTTTGCGGCGGGGTCTCTCTGTCTGATTGCAGCTATATCGGTACTGATTTCATCCTTAATGTTGCATATTGTGCGGACAGGTGATGATTTTGCTATTTTGACGATAAGATCGGCTATGTTGTCTGTAAAATTTGCGCTTGCCATGGTACACCTCCGAATTGGGCTGAAAAAACACATGTACGTTATAATTATATCATAACACGCGCGCAGAGTCAACAGTTTTTCATATTTTATACGCCTTACAAGATGACTTTTTGGGCTTTTATCCTTTACACTTGCAATAATTTGCTTTTTTGTGCTTCTAAAACTTGACATTGAAGTCAAAAATATGCTATAATACACGCATAATGTCCATTTTTGGGGGATTTCTTATGAGCACAAAGATAATTATGGTAAGACACGGATTCAGTGAGGCGAATCTTGCAAAGGTTTTCACCGGACAGAGCAACATAAGCCTGACCGATATCGGTCTTGAGCAGGCGAGGCTGTGCGGTGAGTTTTTCCGGGTCTGGTCGCCCTGCAGTGCTCTCGGAGAGGAAAGAACCGAGAAGATATGGGATTACGGTATTTCGGATATTGACGCTATTTATGCAAGCGATCTCAAGCGCGCATACGACACTGCGATCCCGATAGCAAAGGCTCTTTCGCTTGAAATTGAAAAATGCGAGGACTTCCGCGAGATATATGCCGGGGATTGGGAGATGATGCCCTTTGTTGAGATCGACGAGAAATATCCCGTTGAATACGGAGTTTGGAAAAACGACATTGGACGCGCGAGATGCACGGGCGGTGAGAGCGTTGCTGAGCTTTCAAAGAGAGTGCTCGGCGCGATAAGGAATATTGCCGTGAAGCATGACGGGGGAGCGGTCGTAATAGTTACGCACGCAACTCCTATAAGAGCCGCTTGCGCGGCGGCGAGGGGACTTGATCCTCTTGAGATGGGGCGCGAGAGCTGGGTGAGCAATGCTTCGGTATCGATTTTTGAGTTTGACGGCACTCTGAAGGCTATAAAAACAAGCATTGTGAGCCATCTTGGCTCTCTTAAGACCGATTTGCCGAAAAACGTGTGATTTAAAAGGTAAAATTTTGAGTAAATCCTTTACAAATCGGTGTTTATGTAGTATAATCATATTAGAGTGCAAAAAAAAACGAAGGAGGCATGAGGATGGAGAAAAACAATCTTAAGGGCTGGCTTTATTTATTGCCCGCGTTCATTTTTATCGGCGTGTTTTTGGTCTATCCCTTAATAGACGTTTTCATATACTCCTTTGAGGAGGATTTTAATTTCGTCTCGCAGGAAGCGACCGGAGTCGGATTCGGAAACTATGAAACCGTGCTCAAGGATCCTTATTTCAAGCAGGCGATCAAAAATACCTTGATACTCGTTGCAATAACAGTTCCGCTTTCAACCGGAATCGCGCTTGTTATCTCGCTTGGGCTTTCGTCCATCAAGTGGCTTCGCAAGCTTTTCCAGACCATATATTTTCTGCCTTACGTTACCAACACATTGGCTGTCGGTATGGTATTTATGATACTGTTCAAGCCTACCGAATATACCGACGGAATGGTTAATCTGCTTATAAACACCTTTGGCGGGCGGACGGTTGACTTTATTGACGGTCCTTATTGGGCGAAGATGTTTATCCTTTGCTTTTATACGATCTGGGTGGTTTTGCCCTTTAAGATACTGATACTTACAGGTGCTTTGGCTTCTGTAAATAAGACCTATTACGACGCGGCGAGGATAGACGGAACGGGCAAGGGAAGAATGTTTTGGAGGATCACTCTTCCTATGATCTCTCCCATGATCTCCTATCTCGTGATTACCGGATTTATCGGCGCGTTTAAGGCATACAGCGACTCTGTTGCGCTGTTCGGAACGAATCTTAACGTTGCGGGAATGAACACCATCGTAGGATATATCTACGATGTGCTCTTTGCGGGCGGCGGATATCCGTCGTATGCTTCTGCCGCGGCGGTCATACTCTTCTTCATTGTTCTGACCATTACCTGTATAAATCTTATGGTCAGCAAGAAGCACGTTCATTATTGATGGGGGGTGCTTTGATATGAAGAACAATAATGCAAGCGGCACGCTTTTGGCGGCAGAGAAGCGCTCGAGGATCTTCGGCGGGATCGGAAAGGGATTTATATACGTTATGCTCTCATTCTGGGCGCTGGTGGTTCTTTTCCCGTTCTACTATATGATACTGACATCCGTAAAGGATTTCGGAGCATACAACGCCGAGATGACGCCAAAGCTCTTTACAACGGCGCCGACCTTTGAAAACTACAAGGTCGCGTTTGAGATGGCGCCGATGTCGGACTATTTCCTCAACACCTTGATATATACGGTCGCTACCACTGCTATAATGCTGATCGTCTCGATATTGGCGGCTTTCGCCTTTGCAAGGCTGAATTTCAAGGGCAAGAATCTCGCATTTACCCTCCTCCTTTCGCTTATGATGATACCGGGCGAGCTTGTTATAATTACGAATTTCGTTACGGTAAAGCAGCATCTCGGACTTGAAAATACCTTTATGGGACTTATACTTCCGAGCGTTGCCTCGATATTTTATATCTACCTTTTGAAGGAAAATTTCGCGCAGATACCCGATGAGCTCTATCTTGCGTCCAAGGTCGACGGAACGAACGATCTTAAGTTTCTTTTCAAGGTCGTTGTGCCGATCTGCAAGCCGACGATCATAACCGTTGTTATTCTTAAGGCTATTGAGTGCTGGAATTCTTATATCTGGCCCAATCTTATTACCGATGACGAGAGATATTTCCTTGTATCAAACGGTATCCAAACGATAAGAGAGAGCGGATTCGGACGCGAAAACATCCCTGCGATGATGGCGGCTGTAACAGCTATTTCCGCGCCGCTTATAATTATTTTCATTATTTTCAGAAAAAAGATCATGGAAGGTGTTTCCAGAGGAGGTACTAAAGGATGAGAAATTGGAAAAAGCTTTTGTCCTTGGCTCTTGTATTTGTACTGTGTGTCTCTTCCTTTATGCTTGTTTCCTGCCACGGCAAGGGAAAGAAGCTTGAGGAGTTTAAGATCGAGACCTTTGATTACGACAGCCCCGTTGAGATTACTTTTTGGGCGAAAAATGACAACAATCAGAACCAAAGAGACATATACAATAAGGCTATTGCAGATTTCGAGAAGCTTTACCCGAATATAACTGTAAAGGTCAAGTTTTACAGTAACTACGGCGATATTTACAACGACGTAATCACAAATATTCAGACCAATTCTACTCCTAACGTGTGCATAAGCTACCCCGACCACATTGCCACCTATCTTACAGGCACCAACATCGTTGTTGCCATGGATGAGCTTATGGCGGACAGCCGCTACGGACTCGGAGGCTCCGAGATCAGATTTGACGGAGTTAAGAAGGAAGAGATAATTGATCAGTTCCTTAAAGAGGGACAGATTGCGGGCAAGCAGTATGCCTTGCCGTTTATGAGATCTACCGAGGCTTGCTACATCAATAAGGATTACGTCGAGGCTCTTGGATACACTCTCCCCGAGACTCTGACTTGGGACTTTATATGGGAGGTCAGCGAGGCGGCAATGGCTAAAGATTCTGACGGCACATTTAAGGTGAACGGTCAGAACGTTATGATCCCCTTTATCTACAAGTCGACAGACAACATGATGATCCAGATGCTTGCGCAGAAGAATGCCGGATATTCGACAGATAACGCCGAGATCGGACTCTTTAACAATACGACCCGAGATCTGCTCTACGAGATCGCGGAGCATGCGGAATCCCGCGCATTCTCTACATTCAAGATCTCAAGCTACCCCGGAAACTATTTCAATGCCGGACAGTGCATTTTTGCGATAGATTCTACCGCCGGCGCTACATGGATAGGCTCGGATGCGCCTTTGGTTGATATTGACGAATCAAACCTCGTTGATTTCGAGACCGTTGTTATGACGGTGCCGCAGTTTGACACCGCAAACCCCAAGATGATCTCGCAGGGCCCCAGCGTTTGTATTTTCAATAACGAGGATCCTCAGAAGGTAATCGCATCCTGGTTCTTCGTACAGTATCTGCTCACGAACGACGTGCAGATAGATTATGCGCAGACAGAGGGCTACGTTCCCGTGACTACAAAGGCTCAGCAGAGCGCAGAGTATCAGGACTATCTCTCACGCGCAGGTGAGGACAATGACAAGTATTACGACATAAAGATCGCCGCATCCAAGCTTTTGATCGACAACGTACAGTACACATTTACAACTCCCGTATTCTCGGGATCTGCTTCCTTGAGAGATGCCGCAGGACAGCTTATCGAGGAGGTCACAAAGGCAAAGAGAAGGGGACAGACCGTTGACAGCGCGTTTATCGAAAAGCTTTACAACGATATGTGGGCGCTCTTCAAGCTTGACATGGCAAAGCCCGTAAATTGACCGGATATCAATTTATTGAGACTTCGAAAAAGTAAGAAAGCACAAGGCATTCTCGATGTTTGCCTTGTGCTTATTCTTTTTATGTATTCTGTATTTCTATTTTGAAGTCCCTTGCTGTCTAACCGCTTTTTCGGCAGTCGGAGACCGAAGGGAGATTTTCTCTTCGGTCTTTTATACATAATAGGGCAGAAAAATCACGTCAATTATTGCTTTTGTAATGAATTTTAAGGAAAAATGACGTTTGTTATTGACATTTTTTATTTTCTTGTGTATAATACAAAGTGAGAAAACGGGTTTTCCCGAAATGAAAAGGAGAAAAAATATGAAAAAGTTTTTGGCATTGTTTTTTGCGCTTGTTCTTGTTCTTTCTTTAGTTGCCTGCAACACCGCAGACAAGGATGATGACGAGAAGGAAAAAGAGAGCAAGACTGAGAGCACGTCTGAGAGCACGTCTGAGAGCGAGTCTCAGGGCGAAACTGAGGGCGAGACCGGTGGCAGCACAGTAGAGCCTGACGCTGCGATGACATACGATGAGTTTGTTGCCGCTGAGCTTGAGGAGGCTGTCGTTATCGAGGCTTACGTTCAGGCAACCCAGTCTTGGTGGGATAACAAGATCACTGTTTACCTCCAGGATGAGGACGGAGCATATTTCGCATACGAGATGGCTTGCTCCGAGGAGGATGCGGCTAAGCTCGTTCCCGGAACAAAGATCAGAGTTTCCGGATACAAGGCAGAGTGGGCAGGCGAGGTTGAGATAATTGACGCGACCTTTACATTCGTTGAGGATGCCGAGCCTTACGTTGCAGAGCCTATCGACCTTTCCGCAATTCTTGTAGATGCCGATGCTCTTATAACATATCAGAACCAGCTTGCTGTATTCAAGGGACTCACTATCGCGAATATTGAGTACAAGAACGGCGAGCCCGGTGACGACATTTACGTTACTGTAAGCTATGCAGGACAGGAGTTCAGCTTCTGCGTAGAGCGCTACCTCACAGGTCCCGAGACCGATGTTTACAAGGCATTTGCTGACCTTAAGGCAGGCGATAAGGTAAATATTACCGGATTCGTTTACTGGTACAACGGAGTTAACACTCACATTACCGCTGTTGCTCCTTGCGATTACACAACCTACGGCGAGTATGACCTTGCCGCATTGGATGCTCCCGTTGTTGTCGAGGCATACGTTCAGGCAACTCAGTCTTGGTGGGATAACAAGATCACTGTTTACCTCCAGGATGTTGACGGCGGATACTACGCATACGAGATGGCTTGCTCCGAGGAGGATGCGGCTAAGCTCGTTCCCGGAACAAAGATCAGAATCACCGGCTACAAGAGCGCCTGGGCAGGCGAGGTTGAGATAGTTGACGCTACCTTTACATTCGTTGAGAATGCCGCTCCTTACATTGCTGCTCCCATCGATCTTACCGCTGACCTTGCTAACGAGGCAGAGCTTATAAAGTATCAGAACAGACTTGCCGTATTCAGAGGACTCACTATCACTGCTATCGAGTACAAGAACGGCGAGCCCGGCGATGATATTTACGTAACCGTAACTCAGGGTGAAAATACATTCAGCTTCTGCGTAGAGCGTTACCTCACAGGACCTGACACAGAGCTTTACAAGGCGTTCGCAGACCTCCAGGTAGGAGACGTTGTTGATATTACCGGCTTTGTTTACTGGTACAACGGTGTCAACACTCACATTACTGCTGTTGAGGCGGTTGATGCTGAATAATTAAAAGAATATCAAAGGCTGTTCCAACGGGAACAGCCTTTTTTCGTTTTATGAGGTTTACAAAATAGAACAAATGTATTATAATTATACCGGCAAGCAGAAGCACAGATCAGGGCTTGCCGGTTTCATATATGGGGAGAATGTGACCTTGGGGAGCGCTGTGCTGAAAAGAAAAATATAGAAAGGAAAATAGAAAAATGAAAGATGTAACAAGAAGGATCTCGCTTGATTTCACGAGAAAAGGCAATACGCGCGTGATTTTTGCAAGCGAGGCGGATTTTAATTCGCGAGAATTTATTATATCGCTTTTTGAGGACGGTGTGCCTTATCCCGTGGAGCAATCGGGATTTGCAACTATAAACGTATGTCGCGCGGACGGGGAGCGCGCGGGATACATTGCTGATATCACCGACGACGGATGTGTAAGATACGTTGCGGGGCGTTGGCCCTTTGAGGTGGCCGGCGATGTGAAATTTTCCGTGTCGCTTTTTGACGGAGATAAAAAAAGGCTTACGAGCAACTCTTTTACGGTAAGCGTTGAGGAGGGGCTTTACATAGGCGGAGATATTGCCGAGAGTGATAAGACGCATTCTTTTTTTGATGATCTGATCAGCGCTGTGGCGCAGTTCAAGAATCAGGAGACCCAGAGAAGAACCGCAGAAAACGAGAGAGCGCAAAAGGAATCCGAAAGAGCCGGAGCAGAGTCTGCGCGTGCCGATGCTGAAGGGGAAAGAGAGGCTCGTGAGCTTGAGCGAGCTGAGAATGAATTGGCTCGTCAGAGAGCAGAGGAGGCGCGTGTGGCAAATGAAAATCAGCGAATCGAGATCACAGAAACCTTGAAAAACTCACTCGGCTTTCTTATAATGCTTCAGGAGAGATACATCGAGGAGGCGGGTAAGGTATGAGCGAGAAGAAAAACGTAAGCCTTGAGGAGATAGTGGGTCTTATGGAGGAAGCCACGGAAAACGTTGAAAAGGTATACAATTCCGGATACACCGTGGGTCACAGAGAAGGCTTTCAAGACGGATATGACGGGGGCTACGATTCGGGTCAGCATGACGGATACGACGACGGTAGGAGGGACGAGTGTAAAGCGTTTTGGGATGCGTTCCAAACACCAACTCGAAAAGAGTGGACAAGAGCTTTTTATGACGCCTCGTGGAATGACAATACTTTCTATCCTAAACATGACATAGCACCAAAGGGTGATGCAAGCGCTTTATTTAGATTTTGCGGTATAACAGATTTAGAGGGGCGTTTAAATGAGTGCGGTGTCGTTTTGGATACAAGTGGGGTAACTAACTTAAATAATGCCTTTTCACAAAGCACGCTGACGGTAATTCCGCCGTTAGATATGTCCAGTTGCACAGCTTCAGGTGCATTAAATGGTACATTTTCGGGATGTACATCCCTTAAAACCATACGAAAAATTATCATAAGCATTAATGCAAATGCTTCATCTGCCGATGCGTTCGGTAATTGCCCTGAGCTTCGAGATGTCACTTTTGAGGGCGAAATAGGCTTAAGCTTTAGTTTTCGACTTAGTCCTAAGCTTACAAGGGCAAGCATTGAGAGTATAATAACTCATTTGTCAAGCAATGTGAGCGGAAAGACCTTGACTTTATCTTCGGCGGCAGTAAATGCGGCTTTTCCCGATGATTGGGATTCATATGTTACGGAAAATAAGCCTGCAGGATGGCAAATACAGCTTTCGTAAGGAGGAAACATGAAAAAAGAAATTTTAACTAATACAGTAAAGCTTACAGCGAGTGAGGGACACGCACTTACTGACGGTAAGAATTATTGCAAGACTGTATATCTCGCATCGGGTGACGAGGGCGAGGGATGGTACGAGATAGGCGAGGAGGTCTATCTTGAAAAAATGAAGGAGGATTGTGAGATTGAATAACGAGGATATGATAAAGGCGATCGCCGAGAACACGCAGAGATGCAAATCCAATTCTCACAGAATAGACGAGCTTGAGAAGAACGGCGAGCTTTTGCATAAGATGGTAACTGCGCTTGAGGTGCTTGCGACTCAGCAAAAGGGAGTGGCGGAGCAGGTGGATAAGATCGATGCCAAGGTCACAAGGCTTGAAGAGTCTCCACTTAAGCGCATTTACGCGGTGCTCGGATACATCGTTGCCGCACTTTGCTCTGCCGCGGTGGGGGCGATATTTGCCGGAGGAATACAAATTCCTTTTTAAATTGCGGATTTGGTGTTGAAATTCAAGATGATTTGTGTTACAATAGTATCATAGTGTATTAAATTTGTTTTGACGGAACGGAGAAATTATGACTAAGCACGCAAGACATATTCATCTTGATTTTCACACCTCCGAGCTCTTGGCTGTGGGCGAGAGCTTTGATAAGGAGCAGTTTAAACAGACCTTGAAGGATGCGGCGGTAAATTCTATCGTCGTTTTTGCGAAATGCCATCACGGATGGTGTTACTATCCCACTAAGATAGGCGTTATGCACCCGCAGCTCAAATTTGATCTTATGGGTGAGCAGATAAAGGCTTGCCGCGAGGCGGGTATACGCGTTGTAGCATACATTACGGGCGCGTGGAGCGCATCAGATGCGATACGTCATCCCGAATGGCAGGCGAGGAGCATTACAACGGGCAAGCCTGCGTATACTCATAACGGAGGCGTTGACGGCTACACGCCCGGTGCTCCTGAAACAAAAAAGCCCGAATGCACATGGCCTTATATGTGCATGTCGGGAGAGTACGGCGAGCACATCAAGGAGCTTGCGCGTGAGGTGCTTGACAGCTACGACGTTGACGGACTCTTTTTTGACATAATGGCGCTCAATATTCCTTGCTCCTGCGCAAGCTGTAAGGCTGAGATGGCAAAGCGCGGATATGCCGACGATTATCAGGGCGCGGTTGCGTACACGGTTGCCAAAAAGAAGGAGCTTTTCGGCGCGCTCAAGGAAATAACGCTTGCAAAGCGCCCCGATTGCACGATATTCTTTAATTCCGGCGGAGCTTCTATCGATCTTCCCGAATATTGGGAATTTTCCACGCATTTTGAAATGGAGAATCTCGCATCAAGCTCGCCCGAGGGCTACGATGCTATTGTCAACAGAAGCAAGTTCTTCCGCGAGACCGGTAAGGTCGTTTACGGAATGACAGGAAAATTCCACACCGATTGGGGTGAATTCGGAGGATTCAAGCATCCCGACGCGCTTCTTCAGGAGTGCGCGGCTATGGCGGCTTACGGAGTCAGATGCGATATCGGAGATCAGCTCCATCCGTCGGGACTTATGAATGAGGACACCTACAAAATAATCGGTAGGGCATACAAATACGTTGAATCTATTGAGGAATATATGGAGCGCGGACAGACAAATTCCCGTTTGGGTGTTATGCCTGCCAAGAGCTATTCGTCTCGCGAGGGCTATGCAAAGCTCTTGTCCGATTCTCACATAGATTACCGCATTGTTGTGAACACGGATATATTAAATGAGCTTGATTGCGTGATATTACCGAGCACGGCTATTCTTTCGGATGAGCAGGGAAAGGCTCTTTGCGAGTTTTACAAAAAGGGTGGCAAGGTAGTTATTTTCGGAAAGCCCGAGGGCGCGGATTCTCTCCTTGAAATGATCGGATACGCCGATATGGGCGCATCTTGTCTTGACGTTGATTACATTGATTACAAAAATAAGTGCGCCGAGTATTTTCCCGAGTCACCCATTCTTATGTATCAGCCAGCCCGCAAATTCAAAATGGAGGGTGAGGTGCTTGCAGAGCTTTGGGAGCCCTATTTTTCAAGAACAGAGGGGCATTATTGCTCGCATAGAAACACACCCAACAAGCAGGAGCCTTCTAAATATCCTGCGATAGTTCTTGGGGAGCGTGCGCTTTGCTTTGCTCACGAATTCGGCGATCAGTATCACAAGTACGGCAATTATTGGTGCAGAGTGATATTTGAGGATGCCTTGACGAGGATATACGATCGCGAGATCGAGATTGAGGGTCTGCCCGTATTTGGCAGATATACGCTTTACAGAGACGGAAGCACTCTGATCCTTCATCTGCTTGGAATGGTGCCGATCCAGCGCCGTCACTGCGCGGTGGTTGAGGAGCCGGTTGAGCTCAGAAATATAAAGATCAGGATCCCGAATTTGTCTGCAAGATCTATTTCAAGCAAGCCTGACGGCGAAAATATTGAATTTTCGGTTAAGAACGGTTGCACAGAGTTTACAGTTGAGTCCTTCAAGGGTCACAAGCTGATAGTTATTGAGGAATAAAGATTTGGCGCGCCGACGTTTGTCGGCGCGCTTTTCTTGTATTGCATAAAGACGAGAAATGAGTTGTTATTTTCAAAAAAATGCAAGAAAAGATGGAAAAAACATCGTTTTTTTTCGCAAAAATCTTGCTTTGTCGCTACTACTGTGCTATAATGAATGTATATATCATATTCATTCGTCGCGCTCGGTCGCATTTTACTCGGGCTTCGCAAGACGTTTTGATCGAATATATAAATTAAAAACACATTTTGAAAGGGGACAGAATATGGCACTTTTTAAGAAAAATCCCAATGAAGCGGCGTATCATGAAGGCAAAAAGCACTTTACCGATGTAATTAAAAACACGGGATCGGGAGATATGCTTATCTGGAAGCAACCTGAGGAGGATTTTAACACTAACTCCACGCTTATCGTTATGCCCGGAGAAAAGGCGATCTTTGTAAACGGTGGTACGATTGAGCAGGTGTTTGAAAACGGTACATACAAGCTTTCAACACAGAACTATCCCTTTATTAGCAGATTGCGCAACATCCTTACCGGCGGTATCAGCACATTTAACTGTGTTGTTTACTTTGTTAAGAGTGCTCACAGCATTGAGATCCGTTGGGGAACCGACTCTCCGATCCAGGTGAGAGACAAGATGCTCGGTATCGCGACAAAGCTCCGCTGCAGAGGATCCTACAAGGTATCTATTGAGAATCCTGCAAAATTCCTTGAAAAATTGGTTGGAAGCAACGTAAATTACCAGTTCCAGGAGGAGCTTTCGGATTACTTTATAAATGAATTCCAGAGCAAGATCAAATCAATCATCGCAAGAGCGGTAAACGAGTCAAATACCGAGCTTTTGGGTATTGATGCGCGTCTTGACGAGTTTTCGGATATGATCCAGCCCTACATGCAGGAAACGCTTGACGAATACGGCTTACGTTGCGTTAAGTTCGTTGTTGCGGCAATAGATCTTGATGAAGATGAGCTCAGAAGAAGATACGATGAGATTGGCATGAATGCTTTCGAGGAAAGACGCATGGCTCAGGCAAAGGCTGCAGGTCAGCGCGACACCATGGATATCCTCGGTGATAAGTGGGCTCAGCAGCAATCTGTTGAGATTATGAAGGATCTTGCAAATAACCCCAATGCAGGCGGCATTGGCGTTATGGGCGCAGGACTCGGCATGGGCATGGCGAGCGGTGCTATGTTCGGTAATATGGCAAATCAGATGTTTGCTCCTATGGCTAATCCTCAAAGCGCTCCTGCGGCGGCTCCTGCTCCTGCGGCGCCGGCAGAGGATCCTATTGAAACTCTCGGCAAGCTTAAGAGAATGCTTGACGCAGGACTTATAGAGCAGTCCGAGTATGATGCCAAGAAGGCTGAAATTTTAAGCCGTATGTGAGGTAAAAACTATGCGAAGAAGGTTTTTGAAGGGAATACTCTATGCTCTCTTCCCGATACTCTTTAACGTGATGTTTTTTTTGCTCGGCGGCGCAAATCATCCCGCGTCGGTATGGGTGTCTTATGCATGGATCCACGTGGCGTATCTTGTATTGATCGCAAATCCCATCTTTTCAAAGAAAACGCAGAGCTCGCACATATACAGATATACAACTGCGCAAATATCCTCTGTTTATTTTGTTGTTGAATTGATCATCGGTCTTATTTTCATATTCGCGGCTCCTGCCGGAGTTAAGGGTGCGATCATTATTCAAATGATTCCGTTCTGCATATTCCTTGCGGTTTTTGTGTGGAATATTATGTCGAACGACCGCACTGCGGGTGAAGAGCAGAGAAGAACGGCTGAGATAAGCTTTATCAAAACTGCTTCATCAAAGGCGAAATTTATCATGGACAGCACATCCGATGCGGAGCTTCGACGCAAGATAGAGAAAATTTACGATCTTATTCATTCGAGCCCTTCGAGATCTAACCCCTCCGTCACGGACATTGAAAACAACGTCATGATGATGATCGGTGATCTTGCAATCGCGGTTGAGGACGGCAACGTTGAAGATGCGGGCAAGCTTGTGCGCAAGATACAGTTTGCAATGGACGAGCGAAACAGGTTGCTATCTTTGGCGAATTAATTTTAATTTTAAATTAAAGACTTGGGTGAAAGCACATGGAGAATTTGTTTGAGTATATTTTTGAAAGTCCGGGTTCTATAGTTTTTATAGCTTTGTTTGTTGTTTTGATTGTAATGAGTATAGCTTCAAAAAAAGCAAACTCCCAAGCAAAGCAGGGAGCAAACACGGCTTATGACAATATCGGGGATGCGGATAAAACAAAAGTCATATCCGGATATTACCGTTACCAAGAAGATAACCAAATAGTAATTGAAAGAACAGAAGAGCAACAGAAGATTTTTGAGGAATATTTTGTTGTACAAAACATCAAAACGACGATCTGCAAATCTGAATTAAAAAAGAAAGCAAAGAAGCTTAAAACGCTCTCAACGGTCCTCCTCTGGATTGGCATACTTGTATTGGTGATTGGTATTATAGCATCCGAGATTGCAGTGAGTGTCATTGGAGGCGTATCGATAGTTGCTGCTATAATATGCAAATCTGTCAGCAATAATCTTATGGAGCAGTTTAAGCGGAGCATTAAAATCTCGTATGCTCCTAATAAAGTAATGACAGATGAGGAGTATGAAAAGCTTGTTGATGAGAAGATAGAAAGCATGAACATTGAGCAAATGGGACTTGACAGATTGGGCATTGATCCCGAGCAGATCAAGGAAATCCGTCCTATCGTGCTTCGAAATAAGGTCATCAATGATTACTCTCTCAGAGTGAAAAACTACCAAGATAATACGATACATTCATCGACTCAGCACGTAACGTATTTGTATTTCACTGATGAACAACTTTTCGTATATAAAATCGTGTTTGATATGTGTTGTAATATGCAGGACGAGTGGGCAAAGGAATTTTTCTACAAGGATATTTGCGATATATCAACTCATACTCAAAGAAATGTTTTGAATGACGGTGAGATGAAATTTGAATACAGTACCGTATCGTTCGATATTATCGTTACCAATTCTGAGATTGGATTTGTTCTTGACGGTGATAATGAAAATATCAATTCGCTTATGGCAATGAAGCAGAAGATTCGCGAGAAGAAATAAACGCACGTTTTAAAAAAATTTATACGAATGAGGGGTTTTGCGCCCCTCATTTTTTTGAATGTGGGTTTTGTATTGTGTAATTTGCGCAGGTTAATACGTTCAAAATGACTAATATCACCTCTTTAAGTGTATTACAGCACACAGCAACATGAAAATCAACGGCTTGCCGTTGTATATCATCAATTTCGCAGAAACTGCATATCATCAAAACGAAGTTTTGTATATCATCAAGTGGCAGAAAGATACACGCTGGCGCGTGATGAGATACAGCCCCGCAGGGGCTGATGATATCCACCACACTTCGTGCGGCGATGATACACCAAGTCTGCGACTTGGATAAAAAAATACTGCAGAAAATGTATCATTTTCTGCAGTATTTTTTGGTGGATCTGAGGGGAGTCTGAACCTAACACGTGCGCCGAGGCGTATTTTGGATATTCGCGCGTTTAGCGCACGTTAATACCGCTCCAAGGGGCGGTAGGGGGTTCGCTCCGTCAAATATATCGCAAAAAACAACAAGAGAGGCTCATGCCTCTCTCCTTTTGCCGGGGAGTCTGAACCTAACACGTGCGCCGAGGCGTATTTTGGATATTCGCGCGTTTAGCGCACGTTAATACCGCCCCAAGGGGCGGTAGGGGGTTCGCTCCGTCAAATATATCGCAAAAAACAACAAGAGAGGCTCATGCCTCTCTTGTTGTTTTTTTGGTGGATCTGACCCGTGATTGCTCGGTATCACGAAAAAGGGTATATGGATAGCCTTGATAGAACGGCTATGAAACCGAGGATGGCAAGGAAAACCATAAACCGCTTTTCGGGGGGGCGAAAGGGAAGTTTAAAAAGGAAAGCAGCGCGAAAAAGCAACGGACTCGCTAATAAACAGTGCAATGGAGCGCGAGCTGGCATTTGTAAGTCTTGTTTTTTGCGATAATAGAGGATGGAGGAGAGGGAAAGCAGTCATTTGCATGTCATCGAGGCTTAATATTTATTCAATGATGTTGAAAATGATTAAATTTTATGGTAAAATACTACATTTTAAATTGCGGTAACTATTTTATACAATGATATTGAAAATGCTGTTAATATATGATATAATCGAAATCAGAAAGAAAATTGGCGCTATGATAACGAGAAAGGTGAATGAAATGAATGCAAAATATTGTGTAAAATGCTTGACAAAATGTGATTCTGATTCGAAATATTGCAAAAAATGCGCTGGAACTGTTTTTTCTGATACATTAAAAAATGAAGGACTGAATTTTAAGTTGAGTGAAGATGGAAAAAGTTATCTAGTAGTTGGAATAGGAGCAAATAAAGAAGCATCATCTATAACAATTCCGACAGAATACAATGGAAAACCAGTTACTGCTATTGGAGATAGAGCATTTGAAAAAAGTAAAAAACTAGCCAATATAGTGATTGCGGAATCTATAACAACAATTGGATATAAGTCTTTTGCCGATTGTACTAATATATCCAGTATAGATATTCCTAAAAGTGTTTCTGAAATTGGTATGTACTGTTTCCAAAATTGTACAAGCCTTAGAAAAGTAACTATTAGAAATGATTCTCCAAGCTTAGGTATTGAGATTTTTAGTGGTTGCCAAATTGAAATTGCAGATATTCCTTCTTGCATTATATTTGCCTTGCCAAAATCGAATTTAAGAACAATCAATATCACTAGCGGCAATAGTATAGAGTCATCGGCATTTTCAAATTGCGTTACACTAACAGATATAACACTTCCAAATAGCATTAAAAGTATTGGACATAACGCATTTTTCTTTTGTTCAAGTCTCAAAAACATTAACATCCCAGAGGGAGTTACTAGCATTGGGCGCGAGGCGTTTGCATGGTGTACGAGCCTTGAGAGAATTAGTATACCTGATAGCACCGTTCATATTTATGAAAGTGTATTTTCCCAATGCAAAAATTTAAAAAATGTTGTTATTGGAAAGGGGATTGCAAATATTGAGGGGTGGATGTTTTCTAATTGTCACAATCTAACAAATATTACCATTCCGAATAGTGTGACAACAATAGGCATTGGTGCATTTTCCAGCTGCACTAATCTTGACTATATTTGTCTACCAAATAATCTAAATAGTATTGGTAATTCTGCATTCGGCGATTGTTCCAATTTGGTAAGCATTAACATTCCGCAGAGTGTCAATGAAATAGGAGATTTTGCGTTTGGACTTAATATAAATCTAAGAGAAATAAAAATACCTAGTCGATTGAAACGTATGGGCAAAAAAACATTTTTTAAATGCGACAGTTTAGATAAGATTATCTTTGACAATCCGTGTGGTTGGAAAAAAGTTGGCGGTGGGCTGTTTTCAAATATACCCGAAGACATATTATCTAATCCAAGTAGCGCGGCAGAAGCGTTGAAAAACAAATATGTTGAATTTGCTATCGAACGTGGGTGATTAGGTCTTACCGTCAAAAAGTCTAAATATCTTCTTCTCCTGTCCCAAGGCACTTAGCTCACTGATCTTAGCTAAGGCTCTGCCGATCTTTACCGCCTCGCTTTGATTAAGGGCTTTGGTAGAGAAGTAGCTTTCATAGACCTTGGGGTCTTTACCAGGTACAGTTTCGTTTATTGTGTCAATAATTATTTGTTCGTAAATTTTTAGATTAATATTACGGAAATTAGCGTTAGCCAGTGTACATTTGTGCCTTTTAGTTGCCATATCAGCCTCCTTGAATGATTAATGATGTACCGCTGAGCTACTATTAATTATTTGTTAGTATTTTTGAGCGTGAAAGGGAACAGTGGTTGAAAAGAGGACTAAAACGGGCTTTTTTCTATGTCTTATATGGACTTTTTAATATAATAAAGGAAACAAGCGTCCCTGCGTGGACGCTTGTTTCCTTTTCTAATTTATTGTTGCTTTGAGGGTTGAGTTTTATCGAATTATGTGATATAATTTTTGTATGTATATATGTGTATCAGTAGTATAATGGAGGAGTATATATGTCTGATGTTTTTATTGATAGTATAGTTGAGTCTTCTATTGACGGAGATTTTTTAAATAGGCAAAAGAATATTCAGCGCATACAAAGGGTTATAGAATTAATTGCTAGCAGCAATAAAAACGCTTGCTTTGCTATCAGTGGTTCTTGGGGTATAGGGAAATCATATGTTCTTGATAAACTCGAGAAAAGACTGCTTTTTAAACAAGATGGGGAACGTGCGGCAGATAAATATTATGTGTTCCACTTTAATTGTTGGGAATACGATTATTATGAAGAACCGCTAATAGCCATTGTATCATCTATGCTGGATGATATAAACAGCAAAGAACATCTTTTTTCTGAAGAAGCACGCGCGCGTATACGTAGTGTCGCAAAATTCGTATTATCTAAACTATATGAAGGTGGATCGAAATGGCTAGAATCAAAAATTGGTCTGAACCCGAAAGAAATCACAGATGGAATATCAGAGGCGTGTGATAATGCGACGGCGAGAGTGTGTGAGGCTCATAGTTATGATCAATACTTGGATTTTAAACAAGCATTATTAACACTTCGTAAAGAGATAAAAGAAATTGCTTCGGAAAGAACAATAATATTTGTTGTTGATGAACTCGATAGGTGCATTCCTGAATACCAAATAAAAGTTTTGGAAAGAATACACCATGTTTTTAATGAAATTGAAAACATGCAGGTTATACTTGCTGTAGATAAGACTCAGCTTGAACGCACAATTCAAAAAATGTTCGGCGATAAAGTCGATACCCAAAAATATCTTGCTAAGTTTATCAAGTTTGAAATAGAACTTGACGAGGGTACATACAATGATCAGTTCGAGGAAATACATGGCTATTACTTTAATCAATTTGAAAAAAATGACCAGGTTGATGTTATTGAGTTTCAAAAAAACATTTTTACTGGAATAGAAGCACGAGAAAAGATAGCGATCATTGAAAAATGTCATCTGCTACACAATCTCCTCAACGAGGATGATGAAATAATGGATGAGACCTATATGTGCGTGGAGTTGTTTTTGATTGTTTTAAAACATACAAAAGCAAATTTACCATATAAAGCGAATGGTATTTTCTTTTCTGAATTGTTTGGAAAAACACCTACTGCTGGATTGCAATTTGTACATGACAAGATGTCACATCAAATATCCTATCCTTTTAGCAATGAAACAAGAAGGAAATACTATTATAGCGAAGGAAACAGACACTATATTATTCCTAGTGATCTGTGGGGAATTTTACTTGGATGTTATGCGCATATTACGGAAACCCATTTTGATGGGTATTCAAATTGCAGTGATTCAATGGATCAAATAGAAGATTATGCTGAACGATTTTGGGATTTGTTACGCGCAATAAAATAGTAATATAGAATATGTAAAATGCGAATATTGTGAGGTGTATTTAGTGGAAATTAATTGGGTAACTGATATTATAATGCCATTATCGTCGGCGTTTATTGGTGGTTTATTGGCTTTGCTTGGTGTTTATCTTACATTAGCACATGATCGAAAAGAGCGTAATGTTGAGAGAATTGACAAGGCGAAACCCATATTGGTTAATAGTGTGGCACACGTGTTGCGTGATGTAGAAGGTGTTCCTAAACTCTTGTGCAGAAGTGAAGGTGAGACAAGCAAAAAAACAGTGTTTGGATGCTTTAAGAATACTGATAATGGTATTTTATTTATTGACAATATAACAACTGAAACTAAGACATACATACCAGAAAATTGTTCAACGATCGATAAGGATACTCATTTTTATTTGATTTTTTATATTGTTAATGGTGAAACATTGAAAACATGTCGTATCAACTGTCACGATATTTTTGGAAAAAAATATTACTATGATGGAGTGTTTGACCTAACGCCTGGATCGGAAAATCAAATTGTTATTGGAAATATCCAGCCTGTAAGCGATCATGAAATGAAATGTAAAAAGACATGATAATCGTTTAATTGGACACTTGGATTCTATATTGTTAAAAATTTCAAAAATGATGGCTGGACAGACGACTCCAACCTTATCGAAAAGGGTATGAGTTTATGATGACTAGGCTCGCCTACCTAAGACAAAGAAAGCCCCGACAAGGCAAGTAAAGCTTGCTTTGTCGGGGTATTCTTGTAAATTAACACTGGACGTGTTAATGAATGGTGGATCTGAGGGGAGTCGAACCCCTGTCCGAAAACCTCTTGATACAACTTTCTCCGGGTGCAGAGTATCTATTGGAGCTTTTCCCCCGCCGCGCCGGTACTCAGGCTCGGTGTGAGAGCAACCGTTTTATGCGTGATCGGTTCAACGGTAAACCGCCGATGCACGTGCACCACTCAGATGACGCTCAGTCTCGGCTCGTGGTCCTTCCGAGAGGAACGGGTGACCCGCAGGTCACAGCACTGCCTTCGTCAGCTCCTTACGGAGCGACGATTAGGCAGCCATAGCAACAGTATTGTTGTCGTTTATTTTTTAAAGTTTGAGCAGTTTTAGAGATTACTCGGCTCTACCCGCTTATCATACCTCAAAATCCCCGTCGAAACCTTTACAGACCCATGTGGCTTCGAATTTTGTCCGAATACTGCGTTTCTCCTCGAGCGCGGCTCGACGTAGGTAACTACGCCTTCGCCTTGCCCTCTGCGGTGCGCCTTGTCTTCAAACAAAATTCATTGCCAAGATTGGACTTCGACTTTATCCGAATACTGCGTTGCTCCTCGAGCGCGGCTCGACGTAGGTAACTACGCCTTCGCCTTGCCCTCTGCGGTGCGCCTTGTCTTCAAACAAAATTCATTGCCAAGATTGGACTTCGATTTTGTCCGAACACTGCGTTGCTCCTCGAGCGCGGCATATCCTAAAACAAAATTTCTGCACAGTATTAAATATTGCAAAAAGCAATTTTAACGGTTATATGAGATGAGTTTGAGAAATTCAGAGCTTGTCCTTCATCTTTCTTTCGATCTCTCGGTCGGCGTCGTGCTTTGCGATCGCGTCGCGCTTATCATAGAGCTTCTTACCCTTACACAGACCGATCTCGACCTTGACCCTTGAGCCCGAAAAATAGAGCGAAAGGGGAACAAGCGACATTCCTTTTTGCGCGACCAGGCCGTGAAGCTTCATTATCTCGCGCTTGTGCATGAGTAATCTGCGCTTTCTGAGCGGATCGCGGTTATAAATGTTTCCGTGCTCGTATGGACTTATGTGCATTCCGATCACGAAAAGCTCGCCGTCCTTTACGTCGCAGTAGCTATCCTTGAGATTGACGCTTCCCGCGCGGATGCTTTTGACCTCGGTACCGAAAAGCTCGATGCCCGCTTCATATTTTTCTTCTACGAAATAGTCGTGATAAGCCTTTTTGTTCTGTGCGGCTATTTTTATGCCGCCTGTCTTTCCTGCCACGAATAGCGCCTCCCTTCAAAAAAAATACTTGCGCCTTTGGTGCATGAGACATTATACATTATTTTTAACTGTTTGTCAAGGGGGGAAAAGGTCGAATATCGGTTGACAAGGCTTTTTTTATATGTTATAATTCAACTATAGATCAATCCTTTGGGAGTGTTGTAAATGAACGGAGAAAATAAAAGCATAATTGAGCTCAACCGTGACGTTGAGTCCTTTGTAATTCAAGCATCAGCCACGAGAACATCATTTTTTAATCAGAAGTTTGATGACAAGTTTTCCGTGCTTCAGTTCCTTCATTTTTCGGACGTACACATGCGTCTTGATTGCTGGAACAGAGTTATGGAATACATGAATTATTACAAGGATTACATATCATTTGCGCTCCACACGGGAGATTACTGCGAGGGCTCGCAGGAGAGATATTGCGACCTTTACGGGGAGGGTATCGATCGAGAGAGGATCGTATATAACTGCGTTGGAAATCACGACACCTTTTCGTATGACAGCGAGCATGTTTTGAGCATAACCGGCAAGCAAAAGCCATATGAGCTTCTTTTTAATCATATCGAGGATTGGGACGTTAATTTCTTTGATCTCGAATATTCGATGAGCTATTACAAGGATTTTCCCGAGTCAAATATAAGAATGATCGTGCTCGACCCATATTATGACATAGACGAGCAGAGAAGGCAATTTGTCGTTCTTCTCAATGACGCGCGCGAGAAGGGCTTGTATGTAATTACTGCAATGCACGAAAAAACAGATCACATAACAGAGTCGTTTGGCGTGACGTTCCAGACCATAAACGACTATTTTTCACTTTCCGGCAAGCCCAGGCACTATGAGTTTGAGGATGATATTGTGAATTTTGTAAACGCGGGCGGAGTGCATATATGTCACCTTGCGGGACACGATCATCATGACGGATTTGGAATTACAGAGAAGGGAATTTTAAATTCGATAGTTCCTTGTGCTACTACATGGAACGGATGGAGCGACGGAAAGAGGATCGATGGAACCAAGACGCAGGACTGCTTTAATATTGTGAGTATAGATCCTAATCTCAAGCTCTTAAAGCTTGTAAGAGTTGGAGATAACTCGGATCACTATCTGAGAGAAAAGAGAGTTCTTTGCTTCGATTTTGAAAAAAGAAAAGTTATCTTTAACGGATGAGCTTCAAATTTTGATTTATCGGTGGGTTGCAGAGGACAAACGCAAGCCTTCCCCCTGGGGGTAGCGAAGCGGCATCGCGGTAGTGAATGACAACACAGTGTGTTGTCAGAGCCGCGATGTGCCCGAGCCGCAGCGAGACAGGTGGCGGCGTAGCCGACGGATGAGGGGTGAAACCCTTATGCAATAACCCCTCATCACCCGCTGCGCGGGAGCTTCCCCCCAGGGGGAAGCCTTGCATTGGTCATCTGTAACTCCCCGACAAATCAAAATTTGAAAATCGGAACCTATTACGCGTCAATAGTCGAAATAGTAAGCGTTGTCTCCTCAAGAACGTCAAGAAGAACTCTTACTGTATCAAGAGAGGTGAACATAGTCACGTTGTTCTCGGTTGCGTACTTTCTGATCTCAAAGCCGTCGCGGGTAACTCCCGAAGAGGAGGGATCGCTGGTGTTGATAACGTACGCGATGTGTCCCTGTCTGATCGACTCCGCGATCTCGTCAGAGCCCTCGCTGATCTTGCCGAGCACGTGTGTTCTGATTCCGTTCTCCTTTAAGAAGGTTGCCGTTCCGAGAGTAGCCTCGATGTTAAATCCGAGGTTGTAGAAGCGGCGGATGAGAGGCAGTGCCTCCTCCTTATCGCAATCGGCGATGGTTGCAAGCACGGTTCCGTAATTCTGAAGGTGCATGCCGGATGCCTGAAGCGCCTTGTAGAGTGCTCTGTAATACTTGTCGTCATAGCCTATCGCCTCACCCGTTGACTTCATCTCGGGAGAGAGGTATGCGTCAAGTCCGCG
This sequence comes from Eubacteriales bacterium, assembly GCA_045638385.1. Lineage (GTDB taxonomy): Bacteria > Bacillota > Clostridia > Oscillospirales > CAG-272 > SVTX01. Next base: position 2,891 of record JAZUBI010000128.1, on the reverse strand, counting down.
GAGCTTGTTGAAGGAGAATACCGGCACCTTAACGTACCAGCGCTTCTTCTCCTCGGGATAAAGCGTGAAGATTCCCTGCTCCTTTAAGGACTTACCGAGTATGCACTCGGTTGCGATGTCCGCAAGGCTGTATCCCGTAGACTTCGAGAGGAAGGGTACGGTTCTTGACGAGCGCGGGTTTACCTCGATGATAAACACCTCGTCGTTCTTGTCAACGATGAACTGTATGTTGTAAAGACCTACGATGCCAATGCCGAGTCCGAGCTTCTTTGCGTACTGAAGAATGATTCCCTTTACCTTATCAGAGATAGAGAAGGTGGGGTATACGCTTATCGAGTCACCCGAGTGAATACCGGTTCTCTCAACAAGCTCCATGATACCGGGAACGAATACGTCGTGTCCGTCGCAGATCGCATCGACCTCGACCTCCTTACCGCTGATGTACTTGTCAACAAGAACAGGCTTGTCCTCATCGATCTCAACGGCGGTCTTAAGGTAGTGGCGGAGCTGCTCCTCGTTCGCAACTATCTGCATAGCGCGTCCTCCAAGCACGAAGGAGGGACGAACGAGCACGGGATAACCGACCTTAGCCGCAGCGGCAACGCCATCCTCTATCTTGGTTACGGCGCGTCCCTCGGGCTGAGGAATTCCAAGCTCCTTTAAGAGCTTCTCGAACGCATCTCTGTTCTCTGCTCTGTCGATAGCGGCGCAATCCGTACCGATTATCTTCACTCCGAGATCGTGGAGAGGCTGAGCGAGGTTTATAGCGGTCTGTCCGCCGAGAGACGCAACAACGCCCTCGGGCTTTTCAAATTCGATTATATTCATTACGTCCTCGGGAGTCAGAGGCTCGAAATAGAGCTTGTCCGCCGTGGTGTAATCGGTTGATACGGTCTCGGGGTTATTGTTGATGATAATAGCCTCGTAGCCCGAATTCTTTATAGTGCTTACCGCGTGTACGGTGGAGTAGTCGAACTCAACGCCCTGACCTATACGGATAGGACCTGCGCCGAGAACAACGATCTTCTTCTTATCGGTGAGAACAGATGCGTTCTCTCCTGTGTAGGAAGAATAGAAATACGGAATATAAGCGCCGGTGTGGCAGGTGTCTACCATCTTGAATACGGGGAAGAGCTTATTTTCCTTGCGGAACTTGAAGACCTCAAGCTCGGAGCACTTCCACATTCTTGCAACGTATCTGTCCGAAAAGCCCATCTTCTTTGCCGCGGTGAGTATTTCAATGTCGAATACGTGAGCCTTCAATGTCTCCTCCATATCAACGATGTTCTTTATCGCCTGAAGGAAGAAGGAGGTGATCTTTGTTATATCGTGGATCTCCTCAACGGTTGCTCCTCGATAGATAAGCTCTGCTATTGCGAAGATGTTGTCATCGCGGAACTCGGAGATGTATGCACGGAGATCGTTGTCGCTCATATTGTCAAACTTGTGGTGATAGATGTGGTTTACACCTACCTCAAGCGAGCGGATGCCCTTAAGCAGGCACTCCTCAAGGTTTGATCCTATTCCCATTACCTCACCGGTAGCCTTCATCTGCGTTCCGAGCTGGTTGGATGCGGTGGTGAATTTATCAAACGGGAAGCGGGGGAGCTTTGCTATAACGTAGTCAAGCTGAGGCTCGAACGCCGCGTTTGTGTTTGCGATCTTGATGTCCTCAAGAGCCATTCCGACAGCGATCTTTGCGGTCACGCGAGCGATCGGGTAGCCCGATGCCTTAGATGCAAGCGCAGACGAGCGCGAAACACGGGGGTTGACCTCTATAAGGTAGTACTGACTTGAATGGGGATCAAGCGCAAACTGTACGTTACATCCACCCTCGATCTTGAGCTCCTTGATGATCTTTATTGCGGAATCGTTGAGCATCTTCATATCCGCATCGGAAAGAGTCATAATAGGAGCGACAACGAGAGAGTCACCTGTGTGAACTCCAACAGGGTCGATGTTCTCCATTCCGCAGATGGTGATTGCGTGGTCGTTGGAGTCACGCATAACCTCGAACTCTATTTCCTTATATCCCTTTACGCTCTTCTCGATAAGAACCTGATGTACGGGAGAGAGCTTGAACGCGTTAAGACCGATCTCGTAAAGCTCAGCTTCGTTGTTAGCAAAGCCGCCGCCCGTTCCGCCGAGCGTGAATGCGGGACGGAGAACAACGGGGTATCCGATTCTCTCTGCCGCTTCCTTTGCCTCCTCAATAGAGTAGGTGATCTCAGAGGGTATGGTGGGCTCGCCTATCGACTGGCAAAGCTCCTTGAAGAGCTCTCTGTCCTCCGCTCTCTCAATGCTCTCGGAGCTTGTTCCGAGAAGCTCAACGCGGCACTCCTTCAAGATTCCCTTCTTCTCAAGCTGCATAGCGAGATTGAGTCCCGTCTGACCGCCGATTCCGGGAAGGATCGCATCGGGGCGCTCGTATCTCAATATTTTTGCAATATATTCAAGCGTCAAGGGCTCCATGTATACCTTGTCCGCTATCGCGGTGTCGGTCATTATCGTCGCAGGATTTGAGTTTACAAGCACTACCTCGTAGCCCTCCTCCTTAAGCGCGAGACACGCCTGCGTTCCCGCATAGTCAAACTCTGCGGCCTGACCTATTACTATAGGTCCCGAGCCGATGATCAAAATCTTCTTCAAGTCTGTTCTCTTTGCCATATTTATCTCCATTCCGTTCCCGCACATCTGCTACGGGAACATTTTTTTTAAAATTTTGATTTGTCGGTGGACTTCACGGCTTAGGCGCGAAGCGAGTGTAAGTTTCGGTCAAGCCTTTTTAAAGGCTTGCGCCGATCCAACGCGCGGAGCGTTGGTCGCCGTCCGCAGACGGCGAAATCTCTCCTGTGGCGTCTTCTTTTTTGCAAAGCTTTTTTCTTTGCGCC